>NZ_UGOX01000001.1:0-237500 GCF_900461555.1 Legionella quinlivanii
GTGTCCGTATCACTTTGGCAGAGATGCGCTAAGCTTTTAGAAGAAGAGTATCCGCCGCTGCTATTCAATACATGGCTACGTCCGTTACAAGCTAAATATCAGGACAACCATTTAGTTTTGCTAGCCCCTAACAAATTTATCGTTGAATGGATTAAACAGAATTTTTTTACTCGTATTCGTGAACTGGTTATGCAGTTGGCTGGCGATCAGGTTTCTTCTGTGACTATTGCTATTGGAAGCAGCGAGCCTGTTATTACTCCCGCAACAGCTCCTGCCGCGACAGGGATTGACTCCAATATTACTTCCCCCAACAGCAATGAAGATAATAAGCAGGTGTATATAAAAACTGCTTCTAAAAAAACGGCTGATTATAAGAACAGCTATTTGAATAAAAAGTTTCATTTTGGAAGCTTTGTTGAAGGTAATTCCAACCAATTGGCAAGAGCGGCTTCATTGCAGGTCGCCGAGCGTCCGGGTGACGCTTATAATCCGCTGTTTATCTATGGCGGCGTTGGTTTGGGTAAAACGCATTTAATGCATGCCATTGGTAATATGATTCTAAAAAATAACCCTGAAGCCAAGGTGCTTTATCTGCATTCCGAACGCTTTGTGGCTGATATGGTTAAAGCCTTGCAGACTAATTCCATTAATGAGTTCAAACGATTTTATCGTTCCTTAAATGCATTGCTGATCGATGATATCCAGTTTTTTGCAGGTAAAGACCGTTCCCAGGAAGAGTTTTTTCATACATTCAATGCATTACTGGAAGGGCAGCAGCAAATTATCCTTACCAGTGATCGCTATCCCAAGGAAATCGAGGGCATGGAGGAGCGTTTAAAATCTCGTTTTGGATGGGGATTGACTGTGGCTGTTGAACCTCCGGAACTGGAGACACGGGTCGCTATTTTAATGAGCAAAGCAGAGCAGTCCAGTATTGAGCTTCCCTATGAGGTGGCTTTTTTTATCGCCAAGCGTATCCGCTCTAATGTCAGGGAGTTAGAAGGGGCCTTGCGGCGAGTTATCGCTAATGCCCATTTTACAGGCAAACCGATTACCATTGATTTTGTTCATGAAGCCTTGCGTGATCTGCTAGCCTTGCAGGATAAGCTTGTAACTATCGAGAATATCCAAAAAACAGTCGCTGAGTACTACAAAGTAAAAGTAGCGGATCTGCTTTCCAAGCGTCGAAGCCGCTCTATTGCACGACCTCGGCAAATGGCGATGGCATTAGCGAAAGAATTGACCAATCATAGCTTACCTGAAATTGGGGATCATTTTGGCGGTCGTGATCATACAACCGTACTGCATGCATGCCGAAAAGTGAAAGAACTTTTACAAGATGAAAGCAGTTTTGCAGAAGATTATAAAAACCTTATGCGTATATTGTCTTCTTAAGGAATAAAGGTGCTAAGTTTTAGTGTTGCAAAAACTGATTTATTACCACGTTTATTAGTGGTTTCCGGGGCTGTTGATAAGCGACAAAGCCTTGCTATTTTGTCTAATTTTTTACTAGGCCTTGACAATAATCAGTTGACTCTGACTGCAACTGATCTTGAAATGGAAATTGCCTCTACTCTTGACTGCACTTCAGAAGTTCCTGGCGGCAAGCTGACCGTTCCCGCAAAAAAGTTTATCGATATAATTCGGTCTCTTGACGACGATGCCAGGCCTACTATCAGCCTTCAGACCAATACTCTGTTAATTAAGTCGGGGCGCAGCCAGTTCAAGCTGGCTACTTTGCCTGCCGAGCAATTTCCTGCCTGCAATCAAGAGCAATCAGAATTTCAGTTTTCTATTGCACGCACAGCTTTAATCCATCTGTTCCAATCGACTCATTTTGCAATGTCTCAACAAGATGTGCGGATTTTTCTGAATGGTCTTTTATTCAACGTCGATCCTTCATTAATTACCAGCGTTGCTACCGATGGTCATCGAATGGCTATTTGCAAGTATGAATGTGATACAGGTATTACTGATCAACGTTTTTTACTTCCAAGAAAAGGGATTCAGGAGATGCTGCGCCTGCTGAATTCAATTGAAGACGAGACTGTTACTGTAATGGCGGGCAAGTCACATTTTCGGCTGAACACCTCTGTTTATTCCTTTACTTCAAAATTGATTGAAGCACGTTACCCTCCCTACATGAAAGCGATTCCTGTAGATAATGATAAATTCGTGCTTATAGAAAAAGATCCCTTGAAGCGAGCTTTGTCGCGCATAGTAATTCTTGCACATGAAAAGTCACGTGCGGTTTTGATGCATATTCAACCTGGTGCCGGTATAACCCTGATTGCTAATAATCAGGAACAGGAAGAAGCGCGTGAGCAATTGGAAGCTCAAGTTGATGGCAGTGAATTAAAAATCGGGATTAATGCCAGTTACTTACTGGATGTTTTAAATTTCATTTCAGATAGTCATGTTCGTTTATCTATGTCTAATACTGATAGAAGTATTTTGGTTGAATCACTGACTGACGAATATTATCAATACATTATTATGCCTATGAAGCTATGAAGCTCGCCGAACTATCAATTCATCACTTGCGCAATTTCGATTCCTCACATTTTAACCTTCATCCTCATATCAATATTATTCGCGGTGTGAATGGCAGCGGTAAAACGAGCTTTCTTGAAGCCATTCACTTGTTATCAACCGGTCATTCATTCAGGACACGCGAAACAGCTAGTCTGGTCACCTTGGGTCAGGCGGAAACCGTAATTTTTGCTAAAACTTCAGATGAACAAACAGTTAGTATCAAGAAGGTTGTCCGTGGCACCAGTACTGCCCGAATCAATCACCAGCCCTGTTTTTCTGCCAGTCAATTAGCGAGTTTCCTCGCTAGCCAGATTTTCTATCAATCCATTTTTCAAATTATTGATGCGGGCCCTTCTTATCGTCGTGAGCTGCTTGATTGGGGTGTGTTTCACGTGGAACATACCTATTTTCAAATTTGGAAGGATTATCATCAGGCTTTAAAACAACGTAATGCCTTACTTAAACAGTCAGCCAAGCCAGAATTGCTTTATCCCTGGAATAAGATAATGAGTGATTTAGCCGAATTAATTAATCAGCATCGCCTGCGTTATTTCGATCGACTACGTCTACACTTCAATTCGCGGCTTGAAGAGTTGACTGAAATCAATGCATCTCTATCCTATTACAAAGGTTGGGATAAGAAGGCTGAAGGGCGCTCTTTAGCGTCAATATTGGATGCTAACTATAGCAGTGATCTCTATCGTCAATTTACACAGTATGGAGTTCATAATGCAGACCTTATCATTCATTCTGACGATACCAGTCTCAAAGCCAAAACTTATTTCTCACGCGGCCAGCAGAAGATACTTTTATTGGCACTTAAATTTGCTCAAATTGATTTGTTGGATAAATCCTGCATACTTCTTATGGACGATCTAAGCTCTGAATTGGACCGCTTTCATCTCGATAATATATTGCAATATATTAGTCGCTCCCCAAATCAGTTTTTTATTACAGCTAAGCCCGATGATCTTCCGTCTGAGCAGTGGAAGCAACTAGACAGTAAAGAAATCATTCTAAACTAGGAACCTTGTCTAATGTTTCACGTGAAACATAGACGATAGACTTAAATATCAATAATATCCGGAACATTCAAATCCAGGCATGTAAAGAAGAACGATTTAATGCTATAATTTCATTTTTGCGACAACGGCATGTAGAGGAATCTTTTATGAGTGTTGATGCTAGTTATGACTCATCGAATATTAAAGTTTTGAAGGGATTAGATGCAGTCAGAAAACGTCCAGGTATGTACATCGGTGACACCGATGATGGAACGGGACTGCATCACATGGTTTTCGAGGTGGTTGACAATTCAATTGACGAAGCCTTGGCTGGGCATTGCAAAGAAATCCATGTGCGCATCCATGCAGACGAGTCGATCACTGTAAAAGATGATGGGCGAGGGATTCCCGTGGATATTCACAAAGAGGAAGGACGATCTGCCGCCGAAGTCATTATGACTGTACTTCATGCCGGGGGTAAATTCGATGATAACTCTTACAAGGTGTCAGGCGGTCTTCATGGTGTGGGTGTTTCGGTGGTTAACGCATTATCCGAAGAGCTTCATCTGCTGATACGACGTCATGGCAAAGTACATGAACAGCACTATCGTAATGGCGTTCCTGATGCGCCGCTTACCGCAACGGGTGAAGCGAGTTCAACAGGAACTCAAGTGTGGTTTAAACCGAGTGCAAATACATTTTCCAATATTGAATTCCATTATGATATTTTAGCTAAACGTCTGCGAGAGCTGTCTTTTTTGAACTCTGGCGTTTGTATTCATCTTTTTGATGAACGGACACAAAAACAGGATACATTCCGCTATGAAGGCGGTATAAAAGCCTTCGTTGAACATTTAAATCGCAACAAAACCCCGATTATGCCAATCGTATTTTCTCTGACTGGAGAAAAAGACAATATTCAAATTGAATTGGCCATGCAGTGGAATGATTCATTCCAGGAAACTATTTTTTGCTTTACAAATAATATACCGCAGCGAGATGGTGGTACTCATTTAGCAGGGTTTCGTGCTGCATTAACCAGAACTTTGAATAACTACATAGAAAATGAAGGTTTTGCCAAAAAAGCTAAAATTACCACTACTGGGGATGATGCGCGAGAAGGATTAACTGCAGTATTGTCAGTTAAAGTTCCTGATCCCAAGTTTTCTTCGCAGACGAAGGACAAGCTGGTTTCCTCAGAAGTCAAAGCGGCTGTGGAATCACTGGTTGCCGAAAAGTTGAATGACTTTTTATTAGAGAATCCCGCAATTGCCAAGTCCATTGTGGGCAAAATCATTGATGCTGCCAGAGCAAGAGAAGCTGCGCGACGAGCACGTGAAATGACGCGTCGAAAAGGGGCCTTGGACATTGCCGGGCTTCCTGGAAAACTGGCTGATTGTCAGGAAAAAGATCCAGCACATTCCGAATTATATATCGTTGAGGGAGATTCTGCGGGCGGCTCTGCAAAACAGGGAAGAGATCGAAAATTCCAGGCAATCCTGCCATTGAAAGGAAAGATTCTCAATGTGGAAAAAGCACGTTTTGATAAAATGCTTTCCTCTCAGGAAGTCGCTACTCTGATTACAGCCTTAGGCTGTGGAATTGGCCCGGATGAATATGATCCCGACAAAATACGTTATCACCGTATCATCATCATGACTGATGCCGACGTCGATGGGTCTCATATCCGAACGCTGCTTTTGACATTTTTTTATCGACAAACACCAGAGTTGATTGAAAGAGGCTATATTTATATTGCCCAGCCGCCTCTATACAAGGTTAAACGCGGCAAACAGGAGCAATATGTAAAAGATGATGAAGCGCTTAACGACTATTTAACTCAAAGTGCTCTTGAGGGGGCTTCTTTTTCTCCAGGCACAGATGCGCCAGCGATTACATCCAAAGCATTAGAAGATCTGGTGATGCAATTTAGACGTGTTGAAAAAATTATCAAACGCCATTCAAGACGTTACAGTGCCGACATCCTTAAACGGATTGCCTATTTGCCGACCCTGCACGCTGATGATTTTAACAATCACGAAGTAATCAATAACTGGGCTAATCAGTTGCATCAGAGTTTGCAGCAAATTGGCGCGAAAACTCATCACTATTCTGTCGATGTTATTCATAATACAGAAAGTGATCATCATTTGCCTCGTGTTACTGTTACTCAGCACGGTATGGATTCTCATATTATTCTTAACGCCGAGTTCTTCTTCTCCAAGGATTATCGTGAAATCATTCAGTTAGGGTCTAAACTGGCAAATTTAATTGAAGAAGGTGCTGAGATTAAGCGAGGCGAAAAATCTCTGGCTGTAGAAAGCTTTGAGCAAGCTCTGGCATGGATATTAGAAGAAGCCAAGCGTGGTCAAACTATACAGCGGTATAAAGGCTTGGGCGAAATGAACCCAGAGCAATTGTGGGAAACCACAATGGATCCGGAAGTCCGGCGTATGCTGCAAGTAAGTATCGAAGATGCGGTAGCGGCGGATGAAATATTCACATGTCTGATGGGAGATCAGGTAGAGCCACGACGTGACTTTATTGAATCCAATGCCTTGGAAGCTGAAAATATTGATGTTTGATGAATATGAGTAGGTTGATTTGAACCCTCTCTCTAACTCTCTCCCTAAGGGAGAGAGGACTTTAAGCTCCACTTCCCAAGTTGATTTATCTACACATTTATTTCCAAATCCTGCACATATAAACGTAAATCTACGAGAAATCCCCTCTCCCAAGTTGGGAGAGGGCTAGGGTGAAGGCTGATCTTTACCCTTCCTCTTACCTCTGAGTGATAAATATTTTGAGTGCTACTCTTAAGTTGAATGCTGTATGCCTACAATGAAATTTTAGGTGTTCTTTATAGTTAAATAAAAGTAAATTGAATAATCAATAATAGATAATTTTAGAAAGAAAATATTTCAGTGTGATACAAAAGAAAAAGCCACATCCTTGCGGCGAAGCACATTCCATGTGCTGGTCCCTTCGCTGACCTCCTGTCAGACAATCCTTGTCATCCCTTTAATTTAAGTATACTTAAATTTTGTTTTTACTCCTAAGGTTATATGATGACGCTGCTGTAAGAAATATCTCAAAACAGTGTCAGCAAAGAACCCGATTAATGGCTACTGCCCCAGCTCCAGCAAGATCCTTTTTTCTCTTCTTCGGTATCGCTGTCCGAATAATAGGCACCATTGTCTTCGGCTTTAGACGTTGAGCAACCTCCAAATATACCGCATTTCACTCTTCCAGGATTCACCGATTTGGGGGAGTCGGGTGCTGCAGAGAGTTGTGAAGAAGCATGCGTCTGCTCAGCAGGAATATTATCCTTAACCCAGTCTTGAATATGTACAAATATATTGGAACCTGCTTTTGGGCAAAGAGTATTCAAATGATTACAGGCTGCTGTTCGATTTGCGTGGTCCATATTGGCGATGCGCTTTGCCACCTCTTCAAGATGACTGGTAATAGTGTGCCGCTTACTAATATTGGGGTAATCCGCAAAATGTTTAGTCAGTTTCGCTAAATGCTGAACTAATTCACTGTCATCCTTACAAGTGGCTAAAGAGTCAATGTGGACAGCCGCCTGCAATGCACGCTTAACATGCTGAGTAAAGCAATGTTTTTTAAACTTGAAGTCATCTTGTGACGGGGTATCAGGAAATGCAGTTTTTACATTTTGCATTACAGCCACTAAATCGCAAGCAGGCGTATTTTCAGCCAGAGAGTGAGCCTTTTCCTTTTGATCAGCATCATTTCCCAACAATTCATGGGCAAAATCAGCATTCCCATGAAATGCCTCGGGCTTAAAGTTTTGTTTCCAGGCTTTATGAGCAAGCTGAGGCTTCTCCATAATTATACTGATACGATTATGTACGTGGTGAGCATCCTGCAGTTTTTGTGTAAAGGAACTGGCTGGTGTTCGTAGCAGATGTTGAGTTTGTGGGATTAGGCTGCTCAGCTGCTCTTTCGGGCAGGTGCGAACCACATTGATTGCGATTAAACGGAGTGTTTCAGGTTCCAAACTATCCATTACCTCCTGGGTTTGCGGTTGATCGATGGAACCATCACTAAAAAGTGCAGCGTATGCATTTTGCGATTTATCGGCCAAGCCAGCCAATTGTTCTTTTGAAAACATGTAAAACTCCTTCTATAGTTGGGTACTGCCCCGATTTGTTCGTACTGTCATTCTGACGGGCGAATAAATAGTAACTTAATCAACAACAGATGTAATGAAAAAAATTAAAGTTTTTTTTTGATGGGTCGACACTAATATTGAGTGTTGTTGGCCTCAATAATAATAATAAGGAGAGGGCAATGTCTAAAAATTCCTTACTGCAAGATCCATTTCTAAATGAATTACGCAAAGAAAAAGTGCCGGTGTCAGTGTTTCTGGTTAATGGGATTAAACTGCACGGCCTTGTGGATTCATTCGATCAATATGTTGTGATGTTGAAGAATTCGGTGACGCAAATGGTTTATAAGCATGCCATATCAACCGTTGTTCCTGCCCGGATGATTAAAATTCCTGCTGGTGAGGAAGATGAAAATATGGCAGACTGATAAAATATAAAGACTTTGATTAATGGTAGTACTGAGTGTTTGAACGACCTAAAGCTGGCGAGCGCGCCATTCTCGTGCAATTGGCTCTTCCTGGATTAAATGCAGAAAGAGCGCTACAGGAATTTAAAGAGCTGGCCACTTCAGCGAAAGCTGAGGTGGTTGCAGTTATTACTGGCAGCAGAGCAGTTCCAGAAGCCAAATATTATGTCGGTCTGGGTAAGGCCGAAGAGATTCAGCAACAAGTCGAAGAGCACAAGGCAGAACTGGTGCTGGTTAATCATGAGCTTTCTCCTTCTCAGGAACGAAACCTTGAGCGCTTGCTGCAATGCAGAGTAGTTGATCGCAGTGGTTTGATTCTCGATATTTTCGCCCAGCGTGCTAGAACATTTGAGGGGAAGTTGCAGGTTGAACTAGCCCAATTGCAGCATTTATCGACCCGGCTGGTACGCGGATGGACCCATCTGGAGCGTCAGAAAGGGGGAATTGGTTTAAGAGGCCCAGGGGAAACCCAGCTTGAAACAGACCGACGACTATTGCGCGAACGAATCCGCTATATCAACAAACGTCTCGAAAAAGTAAGGCGAAGCCGCGATCAAAACCGCCGTGCCAGGCAAAAAGCAGAAATGCCCACTGTCTCGCTGGTCGGTTATACCAATGCCGGAAAATCAACATTATTCAATGCCTTAACTGGCGAGCAAATCTATGCAGCCAATCAGCTGTTTGCAACGCTTGATCCAACAATGCGAAAGGTCGATCTGCCTGGCTCAGGCTCCATTATTCTCGCAGACACCGTGGGTTTCATTCGCGATCTGCCGCATCAGCTAGTGGAGGCTTTTCGCGCCACGCTGGAGGAAACACAGGAAGCAGATCTTTTACTGCATGTAGTTGACATCGCTGATCCTATCTGGCGGGAAAATGTCGCGGCTGTAGAACAGGTTTTGGCTGAGATAGAGGTTGATGATATTCCTATAATTCAGGTTTTTAACAAAATTGATCAGCAAGAGGGTTGGACACCCAGAGTCGACCAGCAAGCGGAAGGCAGCAAAGTATGGTTATCCGCTAAAACCGGGATTGGACTTGATGGATTGCGCGAGGCGATCGCAATTCATTTGCATGGCCAGGTCACTGATGAAATGCTTCGTCTTGCACCTGATCAGGCCAAACTTCGAGCCAGTTTATATCAGTTAAATGCGGTTAAATCAGAAAGCATCAATGAGGACGGCAGCTGGGAGCTTAATGTGCGATTGACCAAAGCACAGAGAGCTGCTCTTTTTAATAAGCAATAATTGACTTATGACCTGTGTCTTTGCGAGCGTTAGCGAAGCAATCCAGATCCTAACTTTGCTCAAGGTTCGATCTGGATTGCTTCACTTCGTTCGCAAAGACTGTTCGCGTACTTCTTTCTAAACTAATTTGGGGTACAGATGCTCCCATAAAGGATTCATTTTCTCAATAAGTTTTATCTTTTTTTGTCTTGATCCACCTTTGAGTTGCTTTTCTAGTGATATGGCACTAGTGATATCTTCCGCTAGCTCATAGTACACGAGACTTTTACAACTATATCTTTTTGTGAACCCTTCGACTTCCGCAAACTTATGTTCATAAACTCTTTTTAGCAAATCGCTGGTAACACCAGTGTAAATAGTACCATTACGTTTATTTGCCATGATATATATAGCGGGTTGATATTCACGCATACCTTTGATGTCCTTAAATGCTGGTTGGAAAAACTGTGATGCCTGTATCGCTTCCATATTCTCATGGATACATATCAGATGGTTACTACTCTGTATACTGAAGCAACTAAGCTTTTGTCTTTGCGAACGAATGTGAAGCAATCCAGATCGAACCTTGAACGAAGTTAGGATCGGGATTGCTTCGCTAACGCTCGCAAAGACGATTTTTTGTGCTTATCTTCATTTACGTAACACCCCTCGCAATGACCGCATAAGAAGCTGTTAGCTTTACAGAAACGGCTTAGCCTTTTACAATTCGGGATTATTTTCAGGTAAAGCAGGTTGGAATGCGCGTCCTTCATTTTTACAAGACCTATATTACTGACAGTAAGGGTGGGGTGGAGCAATTTATCTATCAGCTTATTAATAGCGTGAGCTCCCAAGGCGTTTCCAGTGAAGTATTATCATTAAGCAAAGACAAGACGGCGGGCACTACAGAGTTTGCAGGCCATACGGTTCATCGTGCCCCGCTAAATTTTCAATTGGCTTCGACCGGGTTTTCATTTTCAGCTATCCAGCGTTTCCGGCTGTTAGCCAATGCAGCCGATGTTATCCATTATCACTTTCCCTGGCCGTTCATGGATGTGGTGCATTTTGCGTCACGGGTAAAAAAGCCAACAGTGGTCACCTACCATTCAGATATTGTCCGGCAAAAAAATCTGTTAAAACTGTATCAGCCTTTAATGCATGCTTTTTTAGGTCGAGTCGATAGAATAGTGGCCACCTCGCCCAATTATCTGGCAACCAGTGAGGTGCTTAATCGCTATAAAGAAAAAACAAGCATTATCCCTATCGGACTCGATGAGGCGATGTATCCTCTTCCTGCTAAGGAGAAACTGGATGTTTGGCGGCAACGTTTAGGACCGCGTTTTTTTCTGTTTGTAGGAATGCTTCGTTATTATAAAGGGCTTCATAGCTTGCTGACGGCATTGAAAGATTTGGATTATCCGGTCGTCATTGTAGGAAGCGGGCCTGAAGAAGCCGCATTGAAACAGCAGGCAGAATCGCTGGGTTTAAAACAGCTTTATTTTGCAGGTCCCTTGGAAGAAGAAGATAAAATGGCTTTGCTTAAGCTTTCTTACGCTTTCGTATTTCCCTCCCATTTACGCTCAGAAGCCTTTGGAATTTCCCTTCTCGAAGCGGCGATGGCTGGCAAACCATTAATTTCCTGTGAAATTGGTTCAGGAACCAGTTATATTAATCAGCATCAGGAAACTGGCCTGGTTATTCCGCCGGAAAATCCCTTGAAGTTAAAAGAAGCTTTAACGGATTTGTGGAATAACCCGGAAAGAGCGGCTGCCATGGGAGAAAATGCGCGAAGCCGCTATCTTACGCATTTCACAGCAGATAAAATGGCTGCTGATTATGCCAATATCTATCGAGAGCTCATCATTTAACCAAAGGGTTAAGGTTCCATTCTGCCAAGGACTAGGGTAAACTCCGAGAAAATCTTTATATGCAGCGTTTTTACAAAGGCATGCCAACAGACTATTCGCCCCGAAGTTTTCAGGATTTCAGTGAGGATTTAATGCAAATAATACCAACAATTTTATGCGGAGGAGCTGGTTCCCGCTTATGGCCAGTTTCGCGTGAATTACATCCCAAGCCTTTTATTCAACTCAGTGACGGCCAAAGTTTATTACAAAAAGCGTTTATACGCGGCGCTCTGATTCCTGGTGTTAAAGAAATAATGACGGTTACCAATCGTGAGTTATTTTTCAAAATTCAGGATGTTTATCGCGAAGTCAACAGTGAGTCGCTTTATACCTCATTTATCCTTGAGCCTTTTGGTAAAAATACCACTGCAGCGATTGCCTCTTCTGCACTGACGATTGCTAAAAAATACGGGGATGATGCCGTTATGCTGGTTTTGGCAGCAGATCATCTGATTGAGAATCAGGATGCCTTTCAGACAGCAGTTGCCCAGGCAAGCATGCTGGCAGCGGCCGGTCATCTGGTTACGTTTGGTATTGAGCCCAATCATCCGGAAACGGGCTATGGCTACATTGAAGCCAATATTACGGCACCAATTAATCTTAAGACGCAGGAAGGCAAACCAGAGGGCTATTCAGTAAGCCGTTTCGTTGAAAAACCATCAAAAGAAAATGCCCAGGCATTCATCGATTCTGGTAATTATTTGTGGAATTCCGGCATGTTTTGCTTCACAGCTGGCCGGATACTGGAAGCACTGGAACAATTCTGTCCTGAGATATTACAGGCAACGGCCAGCTGCATTTCAGCCTCAAGGCATGATGTCAGTGAGAGCTCAGAGCAAGTTCATCTTGATTCTGCTCTGTTTGCTGAAGTACCGGACAATTCCATAGACTATGCGGTTATGGAGCCAGCATCGCATAATTCAAAAGTCGCAGTAGTCCCTTGCAATATTGGCTGGAGCGATATCGGTTCCTGGCGGGCAATCGGCGATTTATCGACGCCTGATGAAGCAGGAAACCGCGTCGAAGGCCATGCGTTAATTCATGAAAGCAGTAATTGCTACATTCAGAGCAATGATCGTTTAGTGGGGGCTGTGGGTGTAGATGACTTAATTATCATTGATACGCCGGACGCTCTGCTGGTCGCCAATAATCAGCGGGCACAGGATGTAAAGCATGTTTATGCCGAGTTAAAGGCACGAGGTCATGAAACACATAAGCTGCACCGTACAGTTCATCGGCCCTGGGGTACTTACACCGTATTGGAAGAAGGACCCAATTTCAAAATCAAGCGTATTGAAGTTAAACCGGGTGCCAGTTTAAGTTTACAAATGCACCATCATCGCAGCGAGCACTGGATTGTGGTCAGCGGTATGGCAAAAGTCGTTAATGGCGATCAGGAAATGCTGGTGGGAACCAATCAGTCCACCTACATTCCGGCAGGACATCGGCATCGCCTGGAGAATCCTGGCGTGCTCAATCTGGTCATGATCGAGGTACAAAGTGGTGAATATCTGGGAGAAGATGATATTATCCGCTTCGAAGATAATTATGGGCGAGTGTAATGACAGCTCTAACCTGCTTTAAAGCCTATGATATACGCGGACAACTGGGTATCGACCTTGATGAGTCAATTGCTTATCGCATTGGCCGGGCCTTTGCACAGTTTCTGAATGCCAAACGTCTGGTGGTTGGCGGCGATATCCGCCTGTCAACCGAATCTTTAAAGGCGGCACTCATCCGTGGAATTAATGACGCCGGTGCGGATGTTATTGATCTGGGCTTGACCGGCACTGAAGAAGTCTATTTCGCATCATTTCATTGGGATGTCGATGGCGGCATCGAGGTGACGGCCAGCCATAATCCTATGAATTATAATGGCATGAAAATGGTCGGTCCCAGGGCGCTGCCAATCAGCGGCGATAGCGGGCTTAAAGAAATTCAGCGCCTTGCTGAACAGAGTGAGTTTACTACTCCTTCCAGAACAGGAAGCTGCATACAGCAAAGTATATTGCAGGCCTATTGCGACCATTTGCTTGAATATATTGACCTTCAGGCAATAACCCCTTGTCAATTGGTGGTGAATGCCGGAAATGGCGCAGCGGGTCATGTAATAGACGAATTGGAAAAGCGTTTTAAGCAACGCAGTATTCCCATTCAGTTTATCAAGATTAATCATGAGCCCGATGGACATTTTCCTAATGGTATTCCGAATCCCTTGCTGCCGGAAAATCGTTCCTCAACCGCTGATGCGGTAAAGCAACATCAGGCGGCAATGGGTATTGCCTGGGATGGCGATTTTGACCGCTGTTTTCTTTTTGACGAAGAAGGCCAGTTTATTGAGGGGTATTACATTGTGGGTTTATTGGCCGCTGCCTTTCTTAAACAATATCCCGCTGAAAAAATCATTTATGATCCCAGACTCACCTGGAATACCATCGACGTGGTGAGCAACGCCGGTGGTCTGGCGATCCAAAGTAAAACAGGTCACGCATTTATCAAGGAAAGAATGCGGCAGGAGAATGCCATTTACGGCGGCGAGATGAGTGCCCATCATTATTTCCGGGATTTTGCCTATTGCGATAGCGGAATGATCCCCTGGCTGCTAGTTCTTGAGTTATTATCAAGAACAGGTAAAACCCTATCGCAACTGGTCAAGGAAAGAATGTCGCTTTATCCCTGCAGCGGCGAATTAAATTACAAGGTTACCGATGTGAAACCGGTTCTTGAAAGGGTGTTAAATTATTACTTAAATGCAAAGACCGGAGAAGAAACTCCTCATGTCGATAGAACCGATGGCTTAAGTCTTGAGTTCAGTCAGTGGCGTATGAATATTCGTGCCTCCAATACTGAGCCTTTATTACGTCTTAATATCGAATCGCGTGGTTGTCATTCTCTGGTTAACGAACGGGTACGTGAAGTGGAGTCATTAATCCACGCAGACTAGCTCACGTTTTTAATTAGCAACAAATACGAAATGGTGGTTGAGGAAATAGCATGCAAAAGAAAGTCGCATTAATTACTGGTATCACTGGACAAGATGGAGCTTATCTTGCTGAATTACTATTGGCAAAAGGCTATGAAGTTCATGGTATCAAACGTCGATCTTCTTTGTTTAACACAGCGCGTATCGACCATCTGTACCATGATCCTCATTGCAAAGGTTATGATTTAACCTTGCATCATGGTGACTTAACGGACTCCTCAAGCCTTGTCCGTATTGTGCAGCAAGTACAGCCGGATGAAATTTATAACCTGGCAGCGCAAAGCCATGTGGCTGTCTCATTTGAAGAGCCTGAGTACACCGCCAATTCAGATGCTTTAGGCGCATTAAGACTGCTTGAAGCAATACGAATTACCGGCCTTGAGAAAAAAACCCGCTTTTATCAGGCGAGCACCTCTGAGCTGTACGGATTAGTGCAGGAAGTTCCGCAGCGTGAAACCACGCCCTTCTATCCACGAAGCCCTTATGCAGTTGCCAAACTCTATGCTTACTGGATGACTGTAAACTACCGCGAAGCCTATGGGATCTATGCTTGTAACGGGATCCTGTTCAATCACGAATCCCCTATCCGCGGTGAGACTTTTGTTACTCGTAAAATTACCCGCGCTCTGGCAAGAATAAAACTGGGTTTCCAGGATAAGCTCTACCTGGGTAATTTAAACGCCTTGCGTGACTGGGGACATGCCCGTGATTACGTGGAAATGCAGTGGTTGATGCTGCAACAAAATCAAGCGGAAGACTTCGTGATTGCCACTGGAAAGCAGCATTCTGTACGGGAATTCGTTGAAATCGCAGCCAGAAAGATAGAGATTGATATTCAATGGGAAGGTGAGAACGAGCAGGAAAAAGGATACGACGCCAAAACGGGCCGCTGTATCGTTGAGGTGGACCCACGCTATTTCCGGCCCGCTGAAGTAGAGACCCTGCTGGGTGATGCCACTAAGGCAAAAGAGAAGTTAGGTTGGGAACCTAAAACGACATTTGAAGAATTGGTTACCGAGATGATGAGTGAAGACTTGAAAGAAGCGCAACGCGATGATTTGATGCGCCAGCACGGTTTTAAATACACCAATTTCAATGAATAATGCTTAGCAGGTGAACACAGAATGATCCCAGTCTATCAACCGTATTTTAGTGGTCGTGAGAAAGAATATGTTAATCAATGTCTGGATTCCACCTGGATTTCATCCAAGGGCGAATTCATTTCCAGATTTGAGAAGGCTTTTGCAGAATATACCGGCTCGCCCTATGCAACGACTGTTTCCAATGGCACCGTAGCCATTCATCTGGCTTTGGAAGCACTCGGCCTGGGTGAAGGTGACGAAGTGATTGTGCCCACGCTCACTTATGTCGCCTCTGTGAATACCATTATCCAGACTGGCGCCACTCCTGTTTATGTCGATTCATTAGAGCCAAGCCTGCAAATTGATCCAGCGGATGTGATTCGTAAAATTACACCGCGGACCAAAGCCGTGATGGCCGTCCATCTCTATGGTCTGCCCTGCGATATGGATCAACTGACTGCTATCTGCAAAGAGCATCAGCTGTATTTAATTGAGGATTGTGCAGAAGCCTTTGGCACGCACTATAAAGGTCAGCATGTGGGTACCTTTGGCGATGCGGCGACCTTCAGTTTTTTTGGAAACAAGACAATTACCACCGGCGAAGGCGGTATGGTTCTTTGCAAATCAAAAGCCTTGTATGAGCGTGCCTGCCATCTGAAGAATCAGGGCGTTTCTCCAGAACGCGAATATTGGCATAATATTGTGGCCTACAATTACCGAATGACAAATATATGTGCGGCAATCGGTTTGGCGCAATTGGAACAAGCGGATGCAATTCTTGCTAAAAAACGCGAAATTGCTGCCTGGTATAAAGAAGGATTAGCCGATTTGCCTTTATACTCACATGAAGAAATGGAAAATATGCGACATTCTTTCTGGATGTGTTCAATTGTCGTTGATAATGCAAACCAACGCCAGCCTCTTCGTGATTTCATGAAATCCAAAGGCATAGAAACACGGCCATTCTTCCATCCATCGCATCAGCTACCGCACTGTGCTGCAAAAGGAGAGTTTCCGGTCGCTCAATCGCTGTCTGAACGCGGGATAAATTTGCCTAGCTCCCCGATGCTTGAGTATAAGGATGTGGCTTATATCTGTGAAATCATAAGGTCTTTTTTTTTGATATAAGCAGGGACTTGTATAATAACTGGTCATAATGAATTGCTTTATTTATCACCATAACTAGCGTATTATTCTGCACTAGTCATTTACATCAATTTATTGAACTGCTCTGCAGTCAGTTTTGATAAAAACTGGTTAAAAAAGATTGTTTATGAATAATTATTTAAAAGGCATTTGGTCATCCCGGTATTTTTGGTCACATCTTGCTCTTTCTGATTTAAGATCACGGTGGCGTCGCTCATCAATGGGTATTTTGTGGTCAATTATTCAACCGTTGGGGATGACTATACTTTTGTCATTGGTATTCAGCAGACTATTTCATATCGATATTACACGCTATGCGCCATATATCCTGTCTGGCTTGATTGTCTGGGAGTTTATTGGTTCCACCTTAACTGGCGGCTCCCTCGCCTTTGTACAGGCTGATGCCTATATTAAGCAATGCAGGCATCCACTGGCCATATACACCCTGCGCCTGCTTTTATGCAACATCATTGTGTTGGCGCTAGCCAGTACAGTACTCTGGGTTTGGGCTGTTGTAGTGATGCCTGAAAATTTTGGCTTCAGTTGGCTGGCAATTTTCACATTTTTTCCAATACTCGCATTAATTGTCTGGCCATTAGCGAGCCTGCTGGCTTATCTGGGGCCAAGATTCAGAGATATTCCACATGCAATGGGATTAATTTTACAGATGATCTGGTTTATCTCTCCTGTCTATTTTGAAGAAAAAATGTTTCGTAGCGGCGGGCTTGGAGGGCTGGTTGATTACAATCCGGTATACCATCTGCTGCAAATAATCCGTGCTCCTGTGCTGGAAGGCAAGTGGCCAACGCTTACTAACTATCTGGCTTGTCTGTGCGCAGCACTTATTTTCTTTTGCCTAGCGGTGCTGGTCGGTCGAAAATCAGAACGTCGAGTGATATTTTATTTATGAGAAAAAATTATATCAAACTGGAAAATGTGAACCTGGTGTATTCCTCTGTCGCCTATCAGGAGCGTTCGCTCAAGTCCTTACTGAGTAAACTCGGCAGACCAAAACAAAATAAACATTTGATGTCAGATATTCATGCATTGAAAAATGTGAGCCTGACTATCGAGCAGGGTGAGCGTGTTGGCTTACTTGGCCATAATGGTGCTGGCAAGAGCACCTTTTTAAAAACTGTAGCCGGACTTTACCCCATTTCATCTGGAAAGCTGGATGTCTGCGGTCAGATTCGCTCACTTTTCGATTTAAGTTTAGGGTTTGAGCCTGATGCGACAGGCCGCGAAAATATTCTCTATCGTGGTCTGCTGCTAGGCTTGACGCCACGATTCATGAAAGAAAAAGAAGCGGAAATCGTTCAGTTTTCCGGACTGGGCGAGTTTATAGACTATCCTATCAAAACCTATTCAGCAGGGATGCAGGTTCGCCTGGCATTCGCGATTTCGACAACGGTAGGCGGCGATATCTTATTGCTGGATGAGGTCATTGGTGCCGGTGATGCAAATTTTATGCTCAAAGCGAAAGACCGTATACACAGTCTGATTGAAAGGGCAGAAATTCTTGTTTTAGCGTCCCATGATTTTTCCGCTTTAAAAAATCTATGTGAGAGAGGGCTTGTTTTCCATCATGGCGAGCTTGTTTTTGATGGTGAAATAACCAAGGCTATTGCCTTCTACCACCAAATAAATGAGCTTAGCGTTGCCTAAGTATGGATAAATCTAACATCCTGCTTGTGGTCATGGGATATGGCGGACATGCCAGAAGCGTTGCTGATGTGGCGTTTTCTGCTGGTTACAGGCAATTGGTATTTGTTGACTCAAACGCCCGGCCTCAAGAGCAGTTTATCAATTTCCCGGTATTCAATACTTATCCTGATCAAACTCAGGATTGCTGCTTAGCTTCAGGAGATAACAGCCGACGCGAGCAACAAATGAATCAGGCAATTAAAAAACAATGGCAGATTGCTTCGATAATCTCACCAAAAAGTAATCTGTCTCTGGGAGCCTCGATCGGTAGCGGTAGTTTTGTGGGCCATTTGGCAAGCATCGGACCACAGGCCACAATTGGACGAGGATGTATTATTAATACAGGCGCAATCGTCGAGCACGATTGCTCAGTGGGCGATTTTAGTCACATCTCGGTTAATACGGTTTTAGCCGGATATGTGTCAGTGGGTAAATTTGTATTTGTCGGTGCGGGTGCAATTATCCGTGATCGGGTGAGTATCTCCGATAATGTGATTATTGGAGCTGGCAGCACAGTGATCAAAGACATCCACGAACCCGGTGTGTATGCAGGGTCGCCGGCAAAAAAAATACGCTCATCGCAGGAGCTCCCGGGAAGCCAGCTGTCGTAAATTGAATGATTATGAGTGATAGGTAAAATGCAAATAAATTGTGTAACGAGCCAGCATCAACCTGAGAATCACAAACCAGTGAGAGTGATGTGGCTGATTCATGACGCCGACGTCAAAAAGTTTGAGATTGCCATGTTAAAAACACTAGGCATCCATGAAATTTACTTACCTAAAATCTCACCTGTTTCCTGCACGCACATTCCTGATGCTATTGATTATTCTGAAGATGCTGGTTTAAACATACCTGAGGAAAAAATAAGCCTGTTAAATCACACAGACTGGTATTCAACTCCTGATGACGAAGCGATTGCGATTGCAAACGACTATTTTGATATTGCTTTCATTCATTGGGGGGGGGCCGGGATATCCCGATTTGTTAATCAATTCAAAGGGACCCTGATTTTACGCGCCTACGGAATCCCGAATGAACTTGCCTATTCCAGTATTATAAATCTTCATTTGCTGAACAGCTGCAGCAATCCAAGACTGGTAAGGTCTCTCGGCTCCCGATTCTGGTTCGGAGAAGCATTTGAAAATATCAAAGCTAATGAGCCCGAGTATATTAAAAAACGAGCAATCTACCTGCCAGTTGGTTTAACTGAACCTGCGATGGCAGAGTCATGGGAAGGTAGTGACAGGTCGATATTTTTTGTTTGTCCTGATCTGGCTCGTAATAGTTATAATAAGAAAACCCAGGAAAAATTTAGCAAGGATTTTGCTGGTTTCCCTTATGTGATAGCCGGGGAACAGCAATTTATGCCAAAAAATGCAAATAATATTCTAAGATTCCAGCCCAAAGCAGAACACGAGGTAAATTTACGTGAAATGCGGGTCATGTTCTATTATAACGAGGAGCAAAGATACCTTCACAAATATCCTCTGGAAGCAATCCAGTCAGGTATGCCATTGATCTTTATGGCTGGCGGGGTGCTTGACCAGCTCGGAGGTTCTAACCTCCCTGGAAGATGCCTGAACATTAGCGACGCTCAGGAAAAAATAAAACGAATCCTGAATGATGATTGGGACTTTATCAATGAGATTCGCAAAACCCAGCTCAGTATTCTCGAACAGGTTAGTTGGAAACATTGTGAATCCGCCTGGCGCAATTCATTTACCCAGGTTTTAAAAGAGTTAAGTAAGCCGCAACAGCAAAGACCCGCTTTTACACTGGCTCCTCGCAAAAAAATTGCAGTCATACTTCCTATCGGGTACCGAGGCGGAACTCTTAAAGCAGCCAAATTGATTACACAAGCATTATATCAGGGCAGCAGGGAGTGGCAGGAGCCGGCTGAGGTTGTTTTTTTCCATCTTGATGAGCCAGGTATCTATTCTGAAGAAGACTGGGATACATTATTTCCCGGCGTGCAGCGGCGCAGCTATCAGTGGAAAATACTATCGTCCCCTGAAGCCAGACGTGCTATGCGCTATGCCGGTTATGACGACTGGGAACCTACCAGCCGAAGCTATTGTGTGCCGGATGATGGGATCAATGACTCGCTCGACTGTGATCTTTGGATTGTAGTTTCTGACAGAATGAACTTGCCTCTCCTGCCGATACGACCCAATCTGTACATTATTTATGACTGTATTCAGCGCTATATTCCTGCCATCCTGCCTTCTGATGACATTGGTTGCATAGAGGCGGTACGCCAGGCAAATGGGGTGCTGGTAACCACTCAATTTACGAAAGAGGATGCCCACCAGTATTTTGGAATAGAGCCTGAAAAAGTGAAACAGGTTCCTATGCTGATGGACCTATTCAAGAAAGAGGAATCCTGGCCTATCCCGGAAGAACCTTATTTTCTGTGGACAACCAATAAGGCGCTTCACAAGAACCTTGAGAATGCGCTCACAGCATTATATATCTATTACACCCGCCTGGATGGAAAATTTGCCTGTCATGTAACCGGGGTAAACGCCCAGGATATTTTAGAAACAGTTTCTACTCAAACTCGTCAAAATATTTCAGCGCTTACAAATTTACAGGAAAAAATTATATTCTGGGGTGAGTTATCTGAACTTGAGTATCAGAAAAAATTGGCAGGCGCTAAATTCCTTTGGCATCCATGCAGGATTGACAATGGAACAGGAAGTGTTGTGGAAGCCGCCAGTTTAAACGTTCCCTCGCTAAGCAGTGATTATCCGGCAATGCGTGAAATGAATGAGACTTTCGGTTTAAATTTGACCTGGATGAATCCTGATAATCCTGGATTAATGGCTGCCCGGTTGAAGGAAATGGAGAACAATTATCAGCCAATGAAGAAATTGTTGCCAGCAGACGCGAAATTAGCTGAGCGGCAGGTTGAGAAACTAGCTAATGAGTATTGGAGGGTGGTACGCGAATGTCTGTAAAATATTATGGAATATATTTAGCTTATCCTCCCACTGTTAATCTAAAGCACGAGGGTCTGGGCCGTTATCTGGCATCTTTTTTAAAGGGTGCAGCCGATCGTCAGGACGTCTGTTTTATCCTCGCCTGCCCGAGCTGGTCGCGGCAGTCGCTTATAGAATTGTTTAAAAGTGAAAATGTACCAGAAAACAATTTTAAAATTATATCGCCCGCTTCAATACCCTACATTTTACGCTGTTATGAGTTTTATTCCTCTTTAAGAAAAAGAAAGCAGAAAAAGGGGCGGCTGAGCCGTTTTTTTAAAAATGAAATCAAGCCCAGGTTCCTAAAGATTGTTCGCCGCAGTACAAAAAAATTAGTTCAGGCACGTACCTTTTCCTCTTTGCTGCAATTGCTTTTCGATCCAGGTGTTTTAGTGTTGATCCTTTTAGGATTGTGCTTTCCTGTGTTGGTGGCCATCGCCTTTGTATGTGCTCTGGGTGTGTACCTCTACAAGACATTTGATGGTAAGAAATTTAAGAAGCTCGCTCTGTTCAAATCGTTTGAAAGACGTACAGAGCAGGCGGTTTCAAGGCTGGATACTCCAAAAGATAGCCGGGTGCTTGTAAGACTTTTCAAATTAATGGAGGAAATTGAAATACAGCAGCTGCATCAGTTAATTGACCAGCAACCCCAGGTTCGTGCATGGTATGCGCCCACCGCATTCTGGCCCTCTTTCAATCGAATACAGGGTCCAAAGCTGATGTGTGTTCCAGATGTTGTATTATCAGAGTTTCCTATTGGGTTTTGTGATATTGGCGGCAATCGGTTCCTGGACAATTTTAAAGCGTTGGAATCTGCTATTTACGCTGGAAAATATTTCGCTGTATATAGTGAGACTATCAAGTGGAAGGTTTTGGTTGATCGCTATGGAATCGACCCAGATAATATTGCCGTTATTGAGCATGCACCCTCCACACTGGAATCCTTCGTGTTACCCATGCATGAGCAGGGAAAAAGAGCAGATAGTTTATCCAGGGCCTATTGTCATAATTTAATAGGGCAAGCATTATCGCGAAGTAAAAACAGCTACATTAGAAATTTCAGGAATGTCGAGTTCAAGTTTTTGTTTTACGCCAGCCAATTCAGACCGAATAAAAATATAATTACCCTGCTAAGGGCTTATGTGCATCTTCTCAGGAAGAATCTAAGGCCTCATAAGCTGATTCTCACCGGTGATACTAAAGCGTTCAAAGGCGTACAGGAGTTTATTATTAAACACTCCCTGCAAAAAGAAGTGTTTTGCCTTCATGGCTTATCTGTAGAGGAGTTGGCTGCTTTTTACAAATCTGCTGATTTGATTGTCAATCCAAGCTTGAGCGAGGGGGGGTGTCCATTTACATTTACAGAAGCCTTATCGGTAGGAACGCCTGTCGTGATGTCAAGAATTTCAGTTGCTGAGGAAGTGTTAACTGATCCCCTATTACAAAAGTTCAGTTTTTTTGATCCCTATAGCTGGGAAGATATGGCCAATAAAATGGAATGGGCAATACAACACCGTCAACAACTACTCGAAATCCAGTCAAAAACCTTTGAGCAATTACGACACCGGAACTGGACTCATGTGGTTAATGAACATATTAAAGTTTTGGAGCACATTTCTTCTGGACAGCAATTACCTAAGTCATCAACAGAGCAGGAATCTGCTCTGACAGAAATTTTGGTGGAATTAGTGGACTGACAAAATTACTGTTAATTTTCAAAAACCTTCCACCGGCGATATCTTGCAATCCCGGTGGATAGTTTATAAACCCTCAAGTTGTAATATCAAATCTTATTCTGTAAGATAAAACGCATTTTTTAGTGCTTCGGCTCTAACCTCAAAAGGCTGAAAATTGTCCCAAATAATTAATAACAATCGATTTCAACCGCTTTATTTATCGCATTTTTATAAAACCATTCTAGCAAAATTACCCTATTTCTTTCTTGGTTTGTTTTGCTTGGTCCTCATCTCCGGTATTTTTTTGCCATTATACCCTGATGAAGTGGTTACTAAATGGACGACAGCTCGCTTTTTTGAGGAATCAGGAAAAACGCTTTCACTTTTCTCTCAATGTCAGAAGTCGACAGGTGTAGCAATATCCTGGGTGTTTTATCCCGCAGCACTGGTTTATTCAATAATGTATAAACAATTGCTACCTTTGGGTCTGCGCATCAGTGGTCTTGTCATCGGCTTTTTGTGGTTGTCGGGAATAGCCTACTGGTGTTTTAAATCCATTAAACCACGACTGAATGCAGCTTATTTCCTGGCCGCCCTGATTGCTGCGAGCCTGGCTCTGGGTGTTATGCCTTACAACTTCATAATGGCCCGATCTGAGCAACCGCTGATATTTATAATTCTACTTTGTTTTCTATATTGCCTTTTCTGGAAAAACAGTTTCTCAGCAAGAATGCAATGTCTGGCAGGTCTTATTTTTGTCGTGCTCGCATCATGCTTTTTCTATATTCATCCTAAATCGATATTCTTCTTACCGTTTATGATGACTGTTGCCTATTATATCAGCGACAAAGGGCCGCGCGCGCTGCAAGTACTTCTAGTGTTGATTCCTGTGGTTTTAGCGTATAAAACTTTCCAAATCGCTAATCTGATGGCAAATTGCGAAGAAACTCCTTTGTTGAATTCTATATTAGGGTCTAATACCCTCTCCCCAGCATTGCTTTGGGAGTCTCCTCTCGCGTTTTTTCAGGAGGGTTTGTTAAATTTGAAGGATGTGCCTTCCAAAATAGTTAATCATCTGGTCTTTCAACCCTACTACCAATCGTCCTGGCTTCCCAGTGCAGAAGTGTCAGGAGTTGCAGCGCAAGGGCTTAATTTGGGCATCAAAACCTTACTTTATCTGCTTATTATCGGCAGTCATTTAGGGGCGCTGGGCCTATTCATTTATTGTTTGCTGAAACGTCTCGTGACCATGCCAATCTTGTTAGGAGGAGTGCTGGCTTTAGGCTCGCTTGGAAGTTGGTTTTTTACCAGGATTTGGAACTTCTATGGGGCAAGTCAACTGCTACCCCTATCGTTGATGCTCATTTTAAGCTTGCCGCTAGCTGCTCTTCAGAAGCGATTTGTATCTCGTTTCAATTCAGTTTCAATAATACTAATACTTTTTGCATCGCTTTCAATGGCTATTCTCGTCAGCAATTATTTACCGGTTTTGATCCTCAATTCCAAATCAACGACAGCAGACATATCCGGACAATATTTATCTATTCCTGTATTTGGTGCCAGCCAACACATCAAAACCTTAAACGAGCTCGCTAAGGAATGTAAACTGCCTTCTGAGAATGTGAAAAATCTTGTTGTGGATCACATGACATATTTCGCATTTAAGAATGTACCGAATCCTATTCATGTTCTTTATGTTTCAGAATCCGTGTACGGTCAGGATTTGACTAACGGTCGGCTCAAGCCCTTTTTATCTAAAATAGATAGTCCAGGGCTTATTATCCGATGTTCTTATTTGCCTCCGCAATTGGGAGAATTGCCTCGCTCTGAGAAAAACGGTTATTGCTGCATTAATCTGCAGCAATTATCAAAAGTTGATAGTTAATGTTTAAGCCGGACGCTTTGTTTCACCTGCAGCAGCTAGCAGTAAGATTACTAATGCTGCATAACACAAAGCGCCTATGACTTATTGGCCCTGCCACTCCCCGTTTATCCAGTTGGCGTGTGGCAAACCTGCCAGCTTCCTTTCCCAGGCCTTGATGAGGAAGTTTTGTAACTCTTCAAACGCCGTTACGCTTTCTACATACAGGGAAGATTTTTCCTTGATTTCCTGAATTTTTTGCTCTCGCCATAGCTTATCTGCGGCCACACGCATCGCCAACTCAATATATTCTCTTTGATTACTGGCAACAAGCCCGGAAACACCGATATAGTTATATATTGAGGCTGTCCACTTACCAAAAGGGATGTCAAAGGGAAGTGTAACTACAGGTACGCCCAGCATCATCGCATCAAAACTGGAAGACATGCCGCAAAGAGGAAACGAGTCTAAACAACAATCAACGCTCATTAACAGAGAATGAGCATCCTGTTTGGTTAAGGTAGTCAGGAAAATGCATCGATTAATATCCTGCCCCAGCTTCTTCGTAAGCCTTGCTTTAAGAATTGTACCGGAGGGGATATCGCTTCGGAGGATAGCAATTCTTGCATCAGGATCAGCCTTCAATAAGTCATGGAACATTTCATCCATTAGTGGATGAACCTTGGGAGGGGTGTTAGCGCACAAATAAATATGCTGCTCAGGGCCGCAATTCAACAGTCTTTTGCGGATTTCGTCTCGCTCCGTTTCCGAGAGGGTTGTACTGGCCGTATGTGCAGGTCTTTCGATCCAATAAGGCGGGTGCTCGAGATATGACACGGCAGTCTGATAGAATTCATCTGGCTTAACCGGTTCTGCTGGCCGCCATGAAATATAATAATCTGAGTTGGTCAACCCATTGGTCCAGTTTGGTTCAAGTAAAATCATTTGGAGGTGAGCAAGCCTGGCCATCAGTGGGAAAAACATTGAAAGGGTGCTGGGCCCCGAAACGATGATGTCGAGCTTTTGAGCTGCAATAATTTTAATGGCGGGTTTGGTATCATCAGCAGGGAATTCAACTATGTTATCAGTACTGGCCAGCCAGCCTTTCGCAATGTTAGAGTTGCTCTCGTTACCTGGACGCAGGTAAACGGTTTCAAATAAGTTCTTATCCAGGCGGCGCAACAAGCCAGACATCATGGGCATGAAATCGTAAACGATAAACCCAATTCTAATCTTTTTGGCGGGATTACGCGAAGTCGGCGGCTGCCCCACGACATGTGACGCTGTATAATTAAGTTCCGGCCATGTAGAAAACGAAAATCGTTCCAGTGCGCGCATTGCATGATGGTATTGCCTGGCGCCGGCATCAGGAGATGTGAATATGCATTGCCAGGAACCCCATTCGAATAACAAATCTTTGGATGGCGAATTAAGGGTTATTGATTCGGAGGCCAATTGTTTACATGATTCGATAAATTCCGTGATTGCTTCTTCAGAGGGGATAAAGGGCAGAGACAATGAGGCAATCACTTTTAAATTATGGAGTATTTTTTGGGAATCCTTTTTTGAATGAAATGATTTGCATGCAGTTTCATACATATTCTGGAAAAATTCAGTTTCAATATCCAGGTGTTTTCCCAGGTAAATGGCGCTTTTTGCAGTTTGGAAATCGAAGTGGTTTTTTGAAATATGTGAAATAAAGTATTGTTGCAGTGATTTGAATTCATCAGGGGTACAAGCTTGTTTAATTGTATGATAATTAATCAAGAAGCTTAATGGTATGCCCGCATTAATCACCTCTTTATAGAAATCCGCTGCCGAAGTATTAGTAAGTTCTGCGCCTGAAATTAGCTGCATAAACCTGAAATAACGTTGGACGTAATTATGATGAGCACAAGTCTGGAGATAGTATATTCTTAACCAATTATCTTCAGGATAAATCCGCATGCCCTGCTCAAATATTTCGCAAGCACCTTCGGCATTTTTTAGCCGCAATGTGGCTAAAGCTGATAGAGTGTAATTCGTGAGGTTGGTTCGTTCCAGTCTGGATAGTCTTTGATAAATCTTTTCGGCTTTGCCGCTACGGTTCTGCTCCGCAAACTGCCAAAGCCTGATTAAACTTTCCGAACGATTACGCCTGATGCCGAGTGTTACTCTTGCAAAATTAATATATTTATTATCGTAAAGAGCGGCTTTAATATATCGTTTAGCCTTTGGAGGTGTAACTTTTTTTATTAGATTGTATAAAGTCATGGCTTTGATCATCCTAGATTGCAGGCAATAGCGTAACTGGATTATCCGTAAACTAATACCCAAGTCATTAAAGAAACCTTCCTGAAACACTACTCAGAAAGGCAGCTTTCAGCAAGAGGAATCAAAATATGGAAAGTATACTGATCCCAGATGCCCTATGGTTTAATATTAATATTTTTTCCATACTACACGATTCACATAGTCCACATAGCTGTGGATTATCCGTAATACTTTGTCGGAGACATTGGGCATGCTGTAGTCGCTTACAAGGCGCAGCTGCCGTTTCTCACCACGTGATTGGGATTCGAGAATGTCGAGTCCCTGAAGAATTCGCTCAGCTTCAAGGCCAACCATCATTGCACTAGTTTCCTCCATGCCTTCTGGTCTCTCATGCGCCTCGCGCAGATTAAGCGCAGGAAAGTTGAGAATAGAGGATTCCTCATTGATTGTCCCGCTGTCAGACAAGACAGCCTTTGCTGACATTTGCAGCTTCACATAATCAAGAAAGCCAAGCGGCTTCAGCGGTCGTATTAACTCGTGCAGGCGTACTCCAGTCGTATCCAGTCGCTTCTGCGTACGCGGATGGGTTGACAAAATAACAGGTAACTCATACTTCTCGGCTACAGCGTTTAGAGCCGAGACCAGCTTGTGAAACGATTTGTCTGATTCGATATTTTCTTCACGGTGGGCACTTACCACAAAGTATTGCTCTTTGTATAATCCCAATCTTTCCAGCACCTCGGAAGCCTGGATTTTCGGTAAATAGTGATGAAGAACCTCATACATCGGGCTGCCTGTTTTGATAACCTGGTCCGGGGGTAGCCCCTCTCTGAGTAAATAGTCTCTTGCAATCGTGCTGTAGGTCAGATTGATGTCCGCTGTGTGGTCAACTATGCGGCGGTTGGTTTCTTCGGGTACCCGCTGATCAAAACAACGATTGCCCGCTTCCATATGAAAAATGGGAATCTGACGACGTTTTGCAGGTATGACCGACAGACAACTGTTTGTATCACCCAGAACCAGCACTGCTTCAGGCCTGTACTCTGCCAGAACGCGATCAACTGCGATGATCAAATTTCCAATCGTATGTGCTGCACCTGTACTGCCCGAAGCACTATCAAGAAAAACATCGGGTTTGCGAATGCCCAGATCATCAAAGAAGATCTGATTCAATTCATAATCATAATTCTGGCCTGTATGTACCAGTATGTGATCACAGTGTTCATCCAGTGCTGACAATACGCGTGACAGTCTGATAATTTCGGGACGCGTACCAATGACGGTCATTACTTTCAATTTTTTCATTTTTACTCTCAAACCGGGCAGGCATAGGTATCGGGGCGCAAACGATCAAAAATTTCATTGGCCCATAGCATCACGATCATTTCATCATCGCCGATATTGGTAATATCATGCGTCCATCCTGGAACTGTTTCCACAATCTCGGCTGATTTACCGTCAGTGACAATTTCATGGGTCTCGCCTGTTTGTATGTGACGAAACTTAAACCGTGCCTTGCCTTTAATCACAAGAAACTTCTCTGTTTTGCTATGATGATAGTGTCCGCCACGGGTTACTCCCGGATGAGCGGTAAAATAGGAAAATTGACCGCTATCCTGGGTCTTAAGCATTTCAACAAATGAGCCTCTTGCATCGCAGTGCTGCTGTAATGAGTAGTGAAATGACTCGACAGGCAGATAGCTGACATAAGTTGAATATAAGGCTCGCATTAAACCAGTGCCAACGCGTTCGGTCGTCAGGGACTGCCGGCTCTCTCTGAAACGGTGAATCAGATCGACGACCTCTCCAACGGTGGTTGAATACTGGGGAGCTACGCTTGCAAAGCCATTGCTGTTAATGGCTGGTTTTGTTCCATCCATAATACTTATGAAGCAGTCAACCACATCATCGACATACACCAGCGACAATGGGGCGGAATTATCATGCACCTGAACAGGCAGCCCACGGGCAATATTGTGGCAGAAAGTTGCGATCGCCGAATTGTAGTTCGGACGACACCATTTACCGAACACATTGGGCAGTCTGAAAACATAGGCCGAGACATTTTTGTCATTTGCAACAGTAAAAACCGCATCCTCCGCGGCAAGTTTGCTGCGGCCGTAGTCATTGTCTCTCTCGGCCTGAATGGATGATGCAAATACCAGTGAGACAGGGCGATTTTCAGCGGCGCTTACAGAGCCGACGGCATCGCATAAGGCTTCGGTGAGATTTCGATTGCCGGTGATGAATTCTTCCGTATCCTCTGGGCGATTGACGCCTGCGAGATGAAATACCAGATCAACGGCCTTGAGTTTAGACTTTAACTCGTTAATATCATTTGTCCTGTCGAAGCATACTATCTCTACATCTTTACGTTCGCAAAGCTGCTGCCTCAGATTTTTTGCAATAAATCCTTGTGATCCTGTGATTAATACTTTCACTAGATTAGCTCCGTGATGGTACTTTCGCGTCTTACGATTTTCTGCATGTACTCAAGCTTCATCAACAGTTTTTTCATTCCCTCGACATCTAGTCTTCTGGTGTTGTGTGAATTGTATTCTTCTTCATGGAGAGCCTGCGTGATTCTTTGTTCCCCTTTATCTACAAATTTGCCATAGTTGAGGTCACGGATATCAGGGGGAACCCGGAAATAATCTCCAAGATCTTCTGCGTATGCACGCTCCTCTCTGCTGAGCAGGGACTCATAAAGCTTTTCGCCATGACGTGAGCCAATGATCGATACAGGATGATCTTCCTTGTGCATTAATTCAAGAATGGCTTTAGTGAGCGTTTCTACTGTCGCAGCAGGGGCTTTCTGTACAAATATATCTCCATTCCTGCCGTGTTCAAAGGCGAATAGCACAAGATCAACCGAATCTGCCAGTGTCATCATGAACCGCGTCATTTGAGGATCGGTAATAGTAATTTTATTGCCATTGAGAACCTGGTCTGTAAATAGGGGAATTACCGAACCGCGTGAGCCCATTACATTTCCATAGCGTGTGCCACAGATTATCGTTTGTGCAGCATCAAGGTTGCGGCTTGCGGCAACCATCACTTTTTCCATCATGGCTTTGCTAATACCCATTGCATTGATGGGATAGACTGCTTTGTCCGTGCTCAGGCAGACAACCCGACGAACCTTCGCTTCGATAGCTGCAGTTAGAACGTTTTCCGTGCCCAGAACGTTAGTTCGAAATGCTTCCATCGGGTGAAATTCACAGGATGGTACCTGTTTCAGGGCTGCCGCATGGAAAATGAAGTCACTTCCACGTATGGCCGCAGCAACGCTTTGCTTGTTACGCACATCACCGAGGTAGAATTTAAGCCGGGGATCATTGTAGGCTTTACGCATGTCGTCCTGCTTTTTTTCATCACGGCTGAAAATACGTATTTCCCGCAGATTGGTATTAAGCATCCGCTTAAGGACCGCATTACCAAACGAGCCAGTTCCTCCAGTGATCATCAATACTTTTTGACTAAACATATATCCGTTCTCAATTTAAATAGATTGAATGACTCGATTTCCTCATAAAGATTCATTTAAATCAATAACTACTTTGAGGAAAAAAAATCCGTCTTCCCCGGAGTTTATCACCACTGGATACTGCATTGTAGATATAACCATAAAAAAAATGAAAAATCGAATGAGGGAAGATCGGGTTGAGTTGTTCGCTGTAAATATAAAATGCTTGGGTAAATTACAAGTCTGATGTCAAATCCCATCAAGTTTACGAGCATGTTTTATATTATCTTGCAAAGATTGGACTACTATTTTTGAACGAAGTCTTATGAACAAGAGTCTCCCGTATTGAAACCTGGGAGACCCTTGTTGCACAGGTTTTACGCGTGCACTGTTTTCTTCAAAACGGCCAGGCGTTGAGGCTCAACATAGATCGTGCAGTGATGGTTAATTTTGTGAAATTCTACACTGTAATTTTTTTGAGTGTGGATAGTGGGTAACGGTTGGTAATAATAGTCTACTCTGTACTTTAACTTCTGCTTGTCGAGATGGTTTAAGTTTGTATCCAGCTTAATCAATTCACTTAATGAGTTAGTATCAAGTTCAGTTAAATCACAGTAATTATGCCCATCCAAATTAGAACGGCGCCATAGTAAGGAGTTGGCAAAGTACATACGATCCGATTGGTGCCATTTTAAACGTTCACCTTCTTTTCCGGTAAAAGGTAAGAGACTCCAGTGGCTTCCATCGTAGCGGCTAACAGTAAAAAAGCTATTATTTAAATGCAGATCATGATAATTAAACACATTTATCACATTCATGCCAAATTCATTCATGGCTTTTCTGATGGGTGCAGAGTAATTTGCAGGCTTATACCCGATTAGCTGTTGTACAATAGGCATACGAACAAAATATGAAAGAATACAGATAAGAAATACCGGAAGGAAAGCCTTGAGTAGCCACTGATTATCTCTTATCTCTGCTTTTGCCCTTAAGCCATCTCCTTCGTTGTTGGAGGTGCTTTTGACTGAGGGAACACTACAAGATCCAAAGACTCTGATTCGATTGTTTGCAATTAGTCGGTAAAGGAAGGGGCCAATGTAGAATTTTCCTAGATACAATATGGGAAATAAAGGATGTAAGAGCAATACTCGCTTTGTTAATTCAAGATACAAGGAGTAGCCCTTGAATATTCTTCCCTGAGGATCTATTCCATACAAATCCTGATAAGCGTTTTCTCTGGAAATACCATATTTGGACAATATCTCTTGATTAACTGAAAGAGGGGTTTCTTTAATCACTCCAAATAAATCCACCTTTTGAATGAAATACAAGGTCTTGTCACAGAGATTGCATTTATCATCATATATAAGTTTAAAGCAGGTATTTGCTTTCGGGTTTAGCCCATGACATTGCCAGAATAATAGACCCCACAATACAAACTCATAATATGACAGCCAACCCAATTGCAAGATAAAGGTCGATACCACAAAAAACACGAGGCCCCAGAAAATGGCAACATTACGAGTAATCCTATTCCATAGGAGTAAGGGGATTAAAAATAACTCCCAAACCATCATACCGTAAATTGAGAACTTCGATGCGATAACCGCGATTTCGGGAGAAGCCTGAGACCATTCGCGGAAAAAAGGATAATGCTTGCCTAGATAGCTGCTGGTAACAACCAATAGATTTGCATTCCCAGAGAGCCAGGCAATGTCGTCAAAATGCATTGTAACTGAATATATGCACAAGCTGCCATAAGTGAGGATAAGCAGCAGTTTAAGTATGGCTATCTTCTCCAGGGTAGGTACGCCAAAACATTGATAGAGCGACCTTATTACCGGTCCTATATATGCCCTCTTCCGCAGGCGTGAGTCCAGTGACAAATGGGTTCCTGCCGGGAGCAGACAAAAGACCATAATCATCATTTGCAAAACATCAGTTCCGAGCGTGACTGTCTTCATCATATTATCAATAGGGATATTAAAAAGAAGGAGAAAAGTCGTTGCCACGGGGGTCAGAAACCCTATAATTACACAACCTGCACATAGTAATACTGTTAGAGACAGATAAAAACTGGATGAGGTAGCATCAAGGTAGAATTGATAATAGGCAATATAAAATGTTCTATGGAAAAGAATCAGACCCAGCAAAATACGTAGTAAATTAATTTTTACAAGCTCGGAGTTTAAATTTTGATTTTCTGCCAAGCCTCTATTCTGAACAAACTGGTATATTTTACCAAATACAGGAGCAAAATTAGCTTTATAGAAAATTAGCGAGGAAGCGGCAATTAATCCGAGGAATGGAATGACATAATCGCTAAGGTTAGTATAAACTTGAAGCATGTAAACTCCTTATAACTATGATTTCTATCAATGCGCGTATCAAATTTCAATAAGAAAACATAAATTTAGCAAAAATCAAAAGACAAATGCCTATATGTCCAGAATAACATCCGCGATATTATCGTATAACTCTATGCTGCACCAGTGTGTTTCTTGCAACTCGGATAATAAGCTGCAAGCTTCCCCTAATATAGATGTTTTTCATCTTATATTTCGTAATGCTAATCCATATTGCATCCAAGGGCAGTGAGTCATGAAGTCCAGGTGAATGACTGATTTTCCAAATTTTTGCTCAATAAGCTCAAAAAAAGACAATGGGAGTCAAAGCGCCCAGCGAGGTCCTCGCCTACTATGACAAGGTTGCGGGTAATGAGGAAATCTTTTCATATTCCTATGTGGATATCACTTGAATTGTGGAGCAAACAAAGAAAGATCAGATCGTATTATAAAATTGATGAAGCCCCTATTATCCACCACTAGTCTGGCGCGTCAAAACCAGAGCGGTGATAGTCATTTTCTGACGTTACCTTTATGATGAATAAACAGCAAGTTGTTGTAGAAAATATAGTAATAGTTCACTACAATCTTGGCTGACAAGATGGATAGGGGATTTTTATGCTGCTGGCGCCAGGAACAATTTTACAGAGAATGTATCTAAAGGAGAGGTTAGCATTATTAAAGCCTGGCTTTTTTGTTGAAATTGGGATTGGGGATGGCTCTTTATCCAGTTTGCTCTGCCAGCTCGGCTGGAAGGGGATTGGCTTTGAAATTAATGAAGACACAGCAGAAAAAGCCAGCCAGTCAATGAAATGTTATGTGGACAGTGGACAATACGAGGTGAGGCAGCAAAACTGGCTTTATAATCAGGATAACTTGAAGGCTGATCTTATTGTTTCCTCGATGGTAATAGAGCATTTAAATGAGAGTGAGGAGACACTTTATTTCAAGCGTTGTGAAAGTGCTTTGGCTCAGTCGGGCATCTGTATTTTACTGGTTCCTTCATCCATGAAGTACTGGGGTATAGAGGACGAAATTGCAGGGCATTACAAACGTTATTCAAAAGAAACGCTCTCTGCATTGATGGACAAATTAGGCTGGGAAGTTTCACATTACTCCAGTTTAACTTACCCCTTTTCAAATATTTTGTTTCCTGTTTCAGAATATCTTGTACGCAAAGCAGAAAAGAATAAATTGAGTTTATCGATGGATATTAAAACAAAACTTTCCGGGAATAGACAAGTGCCATATAAAACATCCTACCCTAAAGTCTTCAAACTGATATTAAATGAAAAAGTGCTGTTTCCCTTTCATTGGTTGCAAAAAAAATTTTCTAATCATCCCGATGCTCTGGTTGCTTATCTCGAATGCAAGCCACTATCCAAGGGGGGTGATGTAATCCTCTAATGGTTTATGAGAAAATTAGACCCAATCAAAAAAAGCCCATTTCATCGATCACTATAATCCAATTTGCGCGTTATTTCTTAATTGGTATGGCGAGTAATTTTGTGGGGTTTATTTTATATTTATTGCTAACCTATTTGGGATTAACCCCTAAAGTTACGGCATCGATATTGTATTGTATAGGGGTGATAATCAATTTTTTAGGCCATCGCAGCTTTACTTTTTCAAAAAATAAATTGAGCTGGCGCTTTGGTGGCAGGTATTTGTTATCTTACCTGCTAGGTTATTTTATAAATATGGCTATTATTACTATTTTTGTTGAGCAACTGGCTTTCCCTCACCAGTGGGTACAAGCCTGCGCAATTATATTGGTAGCTATTTTTTTATTTTTTGCCTTGAAGTATTTTGTTTTTATAGATTAGTCCATAAATATATTAATATCCTTTGATCCTGTCTACAGCCAGCCTCATCCTCCAGGGGGTATTGCTGCATCAATCTGCAGCAATAATTGGTAAAGCTAAATAGCTCGTAATCGAGTACTTGAAACCCTGGCCTTTTCCGTTGCATGCCCAATGTACACACTTTCGGGCTCTGCATCAGATAATAATAATGTACCTGCTCCTATTACACATTTTTCTCCCACACTGATGTGATCGCGCAGTGTGGCATTAACTCCTATGAAGCATGACTCAAAAATTTCTACTCCACCGGAAATTACAACATGCGAAGCAATAAATGAATGATCATGAATTATTGAGTGATGGCCGATATGGTTTCCACTCCATAAAGTCACATTATTACCAATCTGGACATAGGGTTGAATAGTATTATCTTCCAGTATAAAACAATTTTCTCCTATATTTTGTTCGTTTAACAAAGTAGCTTTTGAACTGATGTAACTTGCTAATCTATAGTTTAATGCCTTCGCTGCCAGATATTTTTCTTTACGTACGGCATTCAACTTGGAATAACTCAATGCGATAAACATGTCATATTGATTTGGCGGATAAAGGGTGCCTATCTCTTGGAAAGGAATAACTGGAAGAGCACAAAACTCGGTCTCGGTGATAAAAGTTGAATCGACAGTGAATGCCGCCACTGTGTAGTTAGAATCATGGGTAAAATAATAATGTGCTAATTGGGCTATATCACCCGTTCCAAAAATAACCAGCTCTTTTTTCATTATTGTTTCCTTACTAAAATAGTAAATTCATATAGACCATAATCATGTAACAAAGCAACATGTCTTGAATAATGCCGTTTGCATATATCAAATACGTCGCAAGGATTTGCGTAATATAAATAATCGCGCATTTTTTCATTGTCAGAATAAGAGGTGAGGCAGTTAAATGCAAAGCCTAGTTTGCTTTTGGAATTTATTGCGTCTAATGTGGATAACAAGTACTGACGCCAGCTATGATCATCATATCCCAGGCGAACGTTAAAAATTCCACTGGCGAGTATATAGTCGGCTTCGGATGGCTCAAAAGACACGACAAAGTTTGCTTGCTGATCATAATTAAAGCGTTCTTTGGCCGTTTTGATCATGGATTCAGAAATATCAATACCGGTATAGGTAAATTCATTATAATTACTTTTTAAGAAATCAAACAGCGCACCGTAACCGCAGCCCAGATCTATCAGTGAGAATTTATCCCTGGTGGTAATAATTTTGCTTAGCTGTTTAAATCGTAAAGTTTGACTATCTGCCCCATTCCAGTCTACTCCTAAGGGAGTGGCGCCATGTTCAGACAGTTTTAGGGAGTAATAATCAGCTATGTTGGTCAAAATAGGTGTCGTGTCCATTGTTTAGCCTAAAAGGGATGGTTCATTTTGAATGGCCTGTTTCATAAAGCCAGGAGCATGTGGGCCGCAATTGAAAAGCAAATCAATAATACTTACAGCATGATCAAAAGGAGGGAATAATTGCTTATATTCGGAATAGCCGCTGTAATCCATCCATTCAATATCAATTTTTTCATTAGCAAACAATGCCTGATCCAAATAATCCCTGGCTGCTGGGCCGCTTAAATAAGTAGTAGCATTCAGTTTTTTGCAAAGTTCAAGCAGACGCTCACTTTTACCTTCAGCCAAATCAAACTCACTGGAAGAGCGGATGGGCGTTTTTATATTTAATAACTTATTAATAGCTATAATAAATTTTGTATTAATTTCACTTAAATACTCTTCAGTTGTACTTAAATATAAATTTTCAAAAAACTCTTTATAATCAGCGAAATACGGGGCTTTAGAGTAGGAGTGGACAATTGTTTGCCAGTGCTTTTTATTCCAGTCGGAGGTGGAGACTTTTGTGTCCCGAATAGATTGAAAATATTTTCCTTTTACCTGAACAGGAATTGACAACCAAAGGATGCCATTTGCTGTTTTAATCCGGTTACGATTGCGCCAATCTCGGCGGGTGTATTGCATATCATCATATAATATAAACTCATCAACACTACTTATGAGGTCAAAGTATCCCTTCCAGGGGATGTAGTTAGATTGTAGAATAGCGATTTTTTTTTGATTCATCCGATAATACTTGAGGGGGTATTTCGTCCCTAAGATAGATTTTTAGTGGCCTATTGTCAATCTATTGAATAGTTGGATAGTGTTGTTGCGAACTATCCTGGGGTGTGTGCCAGATAATAACCTGCCCTTTTGAATTATCGTTGAGAACTCAACAACCAGTTTTTTAAACAATTTGTCAAATAGCTCAATCGCTTGATATGATTCATCTTCTGGTACAAGGCATTGGCTTCGTTGTAATCAGGTAGTCATCCGTTTTAAAATATTTCAATTTGCACACTAAGGGAAGGTACATGAGCGAAACGAACCTGGAACCTCTGCGCTTACTAAGTATCGTAGTTCCAGTTTATGGCTGCGAAGCCTGCATTGCCGTGCTCTGTGATAGAGTTGACCGGGTCTTGAAACAACGCAATCAGAGCTATGAAATGATTCTTGTGGATGATCGAAGTACCGAACGTTCCTGGGAAATTCTGATGGAGCTTTGTAACTGCTATCCAAATATCAAAGCAATTAAATTGAGCCGTAATTTCGGCCAGCACTTGGCAATTACTGCCGGATTTGCCCAATCAAAGGGTGACTATGTGATTGTGATGGACTGCGATTTACAAGATCCTCCAGAAGTCATTCCTCAATTAATTGATGAGGCCATGAAAGGCTACGATATTGTCTTTGCAAAGCGTATCTCTCGAACCCATTCCTGGTTCCGCCAATGGGCATCCAAGTACTATTTCAAGCTGTTAAACCGGCTTACGGAAAAGAATGTCGATGGTGCTGACGGCTCTTTTTCCATCGTATCACGTAAGGTTGTCGAGAGTTTTTTGCGATTTGGGGAAAGAGAAAGGCATTATCTTTTTATTCTGCGCTGGTTGGGCTACAAGACAAGTAGTATAAATTATGAGCATGCGGACCGCTATGCGGGTAAAAGCAGTTACCCTTTAAAACTTCTAATCCGCCATGCTTTGGATGGTTTGTTTTTTCAGGCTACTGTGTTGCTCAAATGGATAATCAAAACGGGTTTGTTATTTGCTTTTTCTGGCGTTATCCTGGCAGCTTACTACATATGGCAATACCTTTTGTATGGAAGTCTGCATGGCTGGACGACTTTAGTCGTTTTGATTTTATTAAGTACCGGGACCATCCTGACAAGCCTTGGGGTTATAGGGCTGTATATTGGCAGAATTTTTGAACAGATAAAACAAAGGCCGCTTTTTATTATTGATACCATTTCTGGTGGAAGCCAAACACAGGATTAATTTAAACACATATGGATTTATTATGTATACCAAACAATTAAGTGATACACATTGGCTGAGCGACTGTAAAAAGCTGCTTGATACAGTAGGGTTTTGTATTGTGGAGAATATTCTTAGCCTTGCAGATTGTCAGGCAGGTACTCAAGCTCTGGACAAAATTTACCCTTTGATTACACAAGAAATCGGTCTGGAAAGACTAGAGGCAGCAGGAGAGGTTGGGATTTTAAGAGCCCCAATGAAATATTCGCCCTATTTTATGCGGCTTCTCGAAAACAAATTTATTCAGGCTTTAGTTGATGCCATGCTTTCTGACACCTCTATTTTGCATCTGCAAAACGGGTTTATTTTTCCTTCCCAGGAACGAGACAATGTCTTTGAGAATTTTCAATATACGTTCCATCCTGATTTTCCTCGCTATTTAAATGGTTACGTTGCCAGCCTGAATGCGTTAATTACCTTGACAGACATTCACTCTGAGGATGAGATTTTCTATGTAGTTCCTGGCACACACCAACAGGCGCAAAAATTTGATAATGATTTCTGCAAAAGAAATCAGATGTCAATTAGTGCCAAGGCAGGTTCCGTCCTATTTTTTGACTCAACGCTCTGGCACTGCGGGGGGGCAAATTACTCAGGTAAAAACTGGTATGGAATAAACCATCAGTATACTCGATCATACTTCAAACAACAGTTGGACTATGTGAGAGTGTTGGGTGAAAACCTGGTAATTGAACAACAGCCTCGTGTTCAGCAATTATTAGGCTATTATACCCGAGTGGTAACCTGTCTGGATGAGTATTATCAGCCCGAAGAGAAGCGGTTGTATCGCAAGGGACAAGGTTAATATAATATTTGGAGCTAAATATGAAATGGTGTAAGTTAGGGCAAATATACCTTCCCAGCTCCACCCATCCCAAGTTGATAACTCATGCTGCCAATCCTCTTGCTGTGCCGCTAGGGGGGGATTTATACAGAGTATTTTTCAGTGCCAGAGACGAGGCAAATCGATCGTCTGTGGGCTTTGTTGATATCGATTTAGAAAAACGTTCTGTTGTTTATATTCACCCCGAACCAGCCTTCTTACATGGTTCTGAGGACTCTTTTTACTCTCACGGAGTGAGCATAGGCAATTATTTTTCCGTTGAGTCAAGATGTTATATATTATTTATGGGTTGGCAAAACAACCCAAACCAGCACTGGCGCGGAGACATAGGGCGATTAGAATTAAGTAAAGACAGCAAATTGTCTATCAACTCCGTAACCCCCTTGATGTCTAGCGACATAGAAGATCCTGTTAGTCTCTCCTATCCCTGGGTTATCAAAGAAGAACGGCTTTATAAAATGTGGTATGGCTCTACTATATGTTGGGAGGCTGGGAATAAAGAGATGTTGCATGTGATTAAATATGCCACTTCGCTGGACGGTAGCCACTGGGAAAAAAAAGGTCTTGCCATTCCATATGAGCTTGGGAAAGCCCAGGCTTTTTCGCGTCCAACAGTAATAAAAAATGATCGAGGCTATCATATGTGGTATAGCTTTCGTTCAGGCAGCGGTAGCCCTTACAGGATTGGATATGCTTCCAGCTGTGATGGAGAGCATTGGCTGAGGGATGAAAGTGATTCTGGTATAGACGTCTCTGATTCAGGCTGGGACAGTGAAATGATTTGCTATCCTTTTGTATTTAAGCATAAAAATAATTATTATATGCTTTATAATGGTAATGGTTATGGTAGAACAGGATTTGGTATGGCTGTCTGTGAAGAGCTGTAGGGACACATCAATTCGCAAATTTTGCGGTAAATCCTGGCAGATAGTTGGTGGACTTTAACAGTTTCCAGGTTTGAAATAGTCAATTACCTGCTCAATAATAAAATTAGCCTCAGACGGTTCTAAATTATACCATAGTGGCAATCGAACCAGTTTTTCGCTTTCATTAGTTGTAAAATCGTCTTCTCCATGAAAGTGTCCAAATTTTAAACCAGCCGGGCTTGAGTGTAGGGGAACGTAATGGAAAGCCGTCTGTACCCCCCGTCTTTTCATGAGCTCAATAAAATCGCACCTTGTTTCAAAGCTGGGCAGCTTAAGATAATACATATGTGCATTATGCTGGCATTTTTCAGGAATAAAGGGACGGGTAATTAATTCGTTCAACTCGTATGCTGCCAACGCGTCATGATAAATATTCCAGATACCTAGCCGTTGCTCATTGATAGCCTTGGCTTCCAGCAGTTGCGAATACAGGTAGGCGGCCTGAAGTTCACCTGGCAAAAAACTTGAACCCAGGTCACGCCAGGTATATTTATCTACCTGACCTTTTAAGAATTGGGTACGGTTGGTTCCTTTCTGGCGGATTACTTCTGCCCTTTCAATAAAGCGTTCGTCATTGATTAGCAGTGCTCCGCCTTCACCCCCCGAGGTATAGTTTTTGGTTTCGTGAAAGCTGTAACAGCCGAAATGCCCAATAGTTCCCAAGGGGCGTCCTTCATAGAAAGCCATGACTGCTTGCGCCGCATCCTCCACAACATAGAGCTGATATTTTTCTGCAAGTGCCATGATCACATTCATTTCACAGGCAACCCCTGCATAATGAACGGGGACGATCGCTTTGGTTTTATCTGTAATCGCGGCTTCTATCTTTGTTTCGTCAATATTCATAGTATCAGGACGGATATCGACAAAAACGATAGTCGCTCCTCTCAACACGAAGGCATTGGCAGTACTTACGAACGTATAGCTCGGCATAATCACTTCATCGCCAGGCTGAATATCAAGGAGTATTGCTGCCATTTCAAGCGCTGCGGTGCAGGAGGGGGTCAATAAGGCTTTTTTACAATGGAATTGTTGCTCAAACCACTGCTGACATAACTGCGTGTAATGTCCATCGCCACAAAGTTTAGTACTACGCATAGCTGCTAAAACATGATGATCTTCGGAAGTGGTGTAGGGCGGTTTATTAAATAGAATCATGTAGATCACCTTTATATGGTGTTTAGTTCAAGGCTGTCTGCGCTTTTTTGTTCTTCATAAAGTAATGACTGCAAATAGGCGCCATAACTGTTTTTATTCATACTATGAACAAGTGCAGAGAGTTCTTCAGTGCTTAACCAGCCATTATGATAGGCAATTTCTTCCAGACAAGCGATTTTAAGACCTTGCCGATTTTCAATTGCCTGTACAAACATACCTGCCTCAAGAAGGCTTTCATGCGTGCCAGCATCTAGCCATGCAAAGCCGCGGCCCAACAATTCAACATGCAGATTATTTCGCTCAAGATAGGCTTGGTTGACCCTTGTAATCTCGAGTTCACCTCGTTTGGAGGGTTTAGTCTGTTTGGCTATTTCGACCACCTCATTATCATAAAAATAAAGCCCGGTTACAGCATAATTGGATTTAGGATTTATTGGTTTTTCTTCAATAGAAAGCGCGCGCAGGTGCTCATCAAATTCAACCACACCGAAACGGTGGGGATCTTTTACACGGTAAGCAAAAATAGTTGCACCTGATGCACGTGACAATGCCTCTTGTAGTTTTGGAGTAAGACCCTGGCCGTAATAAATGTTATCTCCAAGAATCAAACAGACTTTTTCTTTGCCGATGAATTCTTCGCCTATAATAAAGGCCTGCGCTAAGCCTTCAGGTTTTGGCTGGACCTCGTAGCTTAGTTTGATGCCAAACTGCTCGCCATTACCCAGCAAATATTTAAAAGAAGCCTGCTCTTCGGGGGTGGTGATGATCAGAATGTCGCGAATACCTGCCAGCATGAGAACCGATAAGGGATAGTAAATCATCGGCTTATCGTAAATAGGAAGTAATTGCTTTGAAACGCCTTTGGTGATGGGATGGAGCCTGGTGCCAGCCCCACCTGAAAGAATGATGCCTTTTGTATTGGTGGGCTGGGGTTTGAAGATAAACGGGTTCACTTGACGGCTCATACTAATGCATCCCCATGTTCACGATGATTGAATACCTGTAGTTTTGATAAAAGCTTACTGCTCCAGGAGCGGTTTTCAACATACCACTGAATGGTCTTGCGCAGTCCCGTCTCAAAGTTTTCCTGCGGAGTCCAGCCTAGTTCTTTTTGCATTTTACTCGCATCAATAGCATAACGTTGATCATGCCCCGGTCTATCTGTCACATAGGTAATGAGATCGGAATAATTGTTGATTCCTCTGGGCTTCACTGGCGCTATATCTTCAAGTTGTGCGCAGAGAGTTAATACCACCTCAATATTTCTTTTTTCATTATGTCCGCCTATGTTATAGGTTTCTCCGGCAATACCGGCCGTCAGTACGCGATAAAGTGCGCGCACATGATCATCAACATAAAGCCAGTCGCGGACCTGTTTGCCATCTCCATAAATTGGCAGAGGCTTGCCAGCCAGGGCGTTTGAAATCATTAAGGGAATCAGTTTTTCAGGAAATTGAAAGGGGCCGTAATTATTAGAGCAATTACTGATTAGTACGGGCAAACCATAGGTGCGATGCCAGGCGCGAACCAGATGATCGGAGCTTGCTTTACTGGCAGAATAAGGTGAATTGGGCGCATAACTGGTGGTTTCTGTGAAAAGCTCGTCATTATGCTCAAGCTCCCCATATACTTCGTCTGTTGATACATGATGAAAACGAAAGCTTTTTTGCCGGGATGCGGGTAATTGCTGCCAATACTCAAGCGCTCCCTGAAGTAAATTAAAAGTACCTACAATATTGGTATAAATAAAGCTGGCAGGGCCTTGAATTGAGCGATCGACATGCGTTTCAGCGGCCAGGTGCATAACGGCTTCAGGACGATGGGTTTTAAAAAGTTCTCTGATTTTTTGCGCAGAACAAATATCGACCTGCTCGAAGAGATAATTGGGACTTTCGCTGATGCTTCTGAGGGATTCGAGATTCCCTGCATAAGTCAGGCAGTCGACATTAATCACCTGGTGATCGGTATGGGTTATCAAATGACGAACCAGTGCTGAGCCAATAAATCCTGCACCTCCAGTTACGAGAATTTTCATACTTAATCCTGTTAAATCCAAAAATTCGGGGATTAACCCAACCGGGGTATTTTCCCTTCTTCTCAAGGAGAATACAACTCTTAACCCATAATTTCTGCCAGATTAAGGTCTGTATATATTTCATCTCATTTCCTTACAAATTGTGTCATTCCTGCTCAGGCAGGAATCCATCTCATCACCGGCACTTAGCCAAATCATGGATGGATTTCCGCCTGCGCGGAAATGACACAGCTGCCTAATTTTTATGAGGATGTCTCAGGCAATTGCCAACGAACCTAGAGGAGCTTACTTTTGAGCCGGTTTTCGCTTATTAGGCAAGCCAATAACCAGCTTGTTCAGATAATAGGTTAGAGGAACCATCGCTGCGATCACCAGCAATGGGGCGAGCTGCTGAGAAATGTTAAAATGTTCAACTAAAGTTCCTAGCAGGGCCGCCGAGATCAGATATTGCAGAACGTAAATCAAAGGATAGGTAAATAAACCTTTCCAGTGCAACTCCGCTTTAAAAACAATTACCGTATTAAACCAGTAGGCCAGCAATACGCCTAAAAAATAGCCGATGAAATAAGCCCACTGATAGTCGATAAGATGATTCAGGCTAAGATATATGAGATAAGTAAAGCTGGTTGTAAGCCCGCCGCCCAGCCCGAAAAGCAGCCACCGTTTAATCATTATTCACTCTGAATTTGCAATGACGCAGGGAAGGTTAATATTTAAAATGATTTATCAAGTGTACCATAATGCGTCAGAAAATGGGGATTTATCCACAGTCAGCGCTCCATTCGCTTTGCCAGTCGTTTGCCAAAGCCGTTAGTTGGCAATTCAACCCAGCGATGCAGGAGCAACGCCAGTGAAATAGCGATAATTCCAGCTAGCAGAATGGCGAGTATGGCCGGAAATTTTTTTACATAAGTCAGCCAGTAAATCAACACATAACTAGGCAATAAATGAACCACGTAAAGAGGATAGCTTATGTTGCCAAGCCAGATAAACAGGGGTGCGGCTGAAATCTGTTCTCTGAAGCGATACGCGACTGCGAAAATAATCAATGCCAGGCCATAATTAAAAGTCCCAGGATACCATTGTGACTGATAATCGCTTCGCGACCAAAGCAACATGAACAGCAGGAAAAAGGCAATGACTAGTGTCGTCATTTGCCGGGTCGACAGGAAATTGCGGCAATGCCAGTTAAAACAGGTGCCTATTAGCATATACACAATGTAGACCGCCGAGTTTCCGCAGGCATGAGCTAATCCATACCAGGAAATGCTAAGCGTCCACTGATTAACCCGATTATCCATGCCTAACTGCGTTTCAGAAAGAATTAAGCCGATAAGGCCTGTGCAGACTACCAAAGCGATAAGGTCCATTTTTTTTCCCGAGGTCAGCAACCCTGAGAAAAGCGCGCAAAGAAGATAGAATTTAATTTCAATTTGTAATGTCCAGCTGATTGCATCGAGACTTGGAACCCAAAACAAATCCCGGGTAAGGCTGAGCTGGGCCAGAATATCAAATGTTCCTATCCATAGTTTTCCACGGTGAAATAATAGAAGGGCTACTAATGCGAAAAAGAAAGCGGCCCAATAAGTGGGATAAATTCTAAAGAAACGCGTTATCAAAAACTGGGTCTTTGAATATTTGGCCAGTGAAAAGGGTATGACAAAACCGCTGATTAGAAAAAACAAAGAGACGCCAAAATGGCTGTACCTGAACCAGCCCGTATCATTGATAATAGACACCAGTTCTGGCGGGTAGGGTGCCGCTTCACAGACTCGAAGACCCAATAACTGGCAGACTGCCAGGTGATTTAACCAGAAATGACCCAGCAGATGCGCTCCTAAAAAAACGATGGCAGAGGCCAATCCTCTGAGGAGATGAGCAAACAGATAATGGTGTTCTGGTAAGGGATGCTGCGGTTTGTCAGTGCTGGAGGTCATATCTCAACCTGAAAACCAATGAAGATCGGCTTTAATATTGATTAATATGCCATTTTTAGGGATCTGTGAGAAGCTGTCAAGTGAGGGTAATGAGGTATTCCCATAAACTTTTCATTCAAATTATGCGCAAGTCGTGCCATTCCCGCGCAGGCGGGAATCTATTTCATCATAGGCACTGTGCCAAATCATCGATGGTTTTCCGCCTGCGCGGAAATGACAGAAATCGAAGCTGTCTTTCAGACTTGGCAGGCTTAACCAATTGCCTCGTTCAAAGAATCCCGTGTTTGCTCACCGTAAAGTATCTTAACCAGTTTACCCTGAGGATTAAGAACGAAGGTGGCAGGCACCGCGCGAGGCTGCTCAAAATTCAATGAATGACCCGGATCAACTGCCAGGCAGGGGTAAGTGATTCCGTGTTGTTTAATCAGTCTCCGTTGCTCACGCAATGGCAGCTCATCATAATTGACGGCAAAAAGAGCTATTTTTTCTTTATTATTCTTATAAAAACTGTTGAGTTCATGGATCTCATTCAGACAGGGCTGGCACCAGCTTGCCCAGTAATTAATTAACACCCATTTGCCTCTCAGGCTGCTCAGATCAATTTGTTTGCCTTCCGTATCAGTGAGAACAGTCGCCTGAGCCAGGGAAAAAACAGAAGTGAATAGCAATGCTATAATCAATTTTGCAACAGTCACAATGTCCTCCTCGAGGTTGAAACAGCCGCTAGTTTATCATAGGCTGACAAAAACAGAACAATGTTCAGGTATAATTAACCAACGGGGCAGTCACGCAGCAGGAGCTTCTTATGAGTCAACGTAAAGTGGCAAAGTTATTGACCGGTCATTTAGTTCGCGAAGGCGGCGGCGTCAAGCTTCAGCGTTATATTGGGATGGAACGCGATAATCCCTATGAGCCAATGCTCTTGTTCGATTTTTTTGATAGCGGCAATCCGCTGGATTACATCGCCGGATTTCCCTCCCATCCGCATCGCGGTTTTGAAACCATCACTTACCTGCTGGAGGGACGGATAGAACATCAGGACAACCATGGTCACAAAGGCGTGATTGGTCCTGGTGATGTGCAATGGATGACCGCAGGCCGAGGGATTATTCACTCAGAAATGCCTAAAGAGTCTTCACGACTGACAGGTCTACAACTATGGCTAAATTTACCTGCGGACAAAAAAATGATTCAGCCCGCTTATCAGGAGTTTACTGCAGAGCAATTAGCTTATGAAGCGTTGCCAAATGGGGGTGAGCTTAAACTAATTGCCGGTGAACGAGAGGCTGCCTCATCTCCAGTGAAGGGTATCGCGACTGATCCCTTGTTTTTTGATATAAAATTACCCCCGGAAAGCGAGTTTCTGCAGAAGGTAGCGGAAAGCCATCAATGTTTAGTATTTGTCTTGAAAGGAGAGTTGCTTATTGATTCGCAGCGAATAGCCAGTAAAGAAATGGCAATCCTTTCTTCCGGGGATGAAGTACACTTGGAAACGAGCACAGAGGCCTGTCATTGCATTTTGATTGCAGCGCGCAAACTCAATGAACCCATCGCTCGTCTCGGGCCTTTTGTCATGAATACACAAGAGGAAATATTTCAGGCAGTTGAAGATTTCAGAAATAACCAGTTTTAATCAGTACTGTGGGGCCATAAATTAAAGGAGAAGGAAATGGCGAAGGTTTTAGTGTTGTATTATTCAAGTTATGGGCATGTGGAAACGATGGCCGAGGAGGTTAGTAAGGGAGCAAAGGAAGTAGACGGCGTTGAAGTTACCCTCAAACGGGTTCCCGAAACCATGCCGGAAGACATTGCCAAAAAAGCAGGCGTCAAACTTAATCAGGAGGCGCCGGTTGCCAGTCCGCAGGAACTTGCCAATTATGACGCCATTATCTTTGGTACGCCAACGCGTTTCGGCAATATGGCGGCCCAAATGCGTAATTTTCTTGATCAGACCGGCGGTCTGTGGGTAAACGGCGGTCTCGTCGGTAAAATCGCTTCCGTGTTTGTATCAACTGGAACTGGAGGCGGTAATGAATCCACTATCATTTCATTCTGGAATACCCTTATTCATCACGGAATGATTATCGTCGGAGTGCCTTATTCCGAAAAAGGTTTAACCGATCTTAGCGAAATGCGCGGCAGTTCTCCCTATGGTGCTGGAACTATTGCTGGCTCGGACGGAAAGCGGACGCCTTCAGAAATTGAGCGGCAGATTGCCCGTTTCCAGGGTAAGCACGTCGCATCAATTGCCAAGCGTATGTTCGGTTAACCGGTTGCTACTAGAGCTCTTCATATCGCCATGAATTTAGAGGATGTCTATTTTCAGCACATACTGCGCCTGTCATTTCCGTGCAGCTTCGTTGCGTGGATAGAAGCAGGCAAACCAGGCTGTCGTCTTTGCGAGTGAAGTGAAGCAATCCAGATCAATCTTTGAGCAGGCCTATGGTCTGGATTGCTTCGCTGACGCTCGCAAAGACGAATTTTTGCATGAATATTTTCATTTGCGCAACAACGCCTTTCCGTGCAAGCAGAAATCCATTAATGAGCTGCCACAGTAGCAGTGATGAAATAGATTACCGCCTGCGCGGTAATGACACGGTTCTAAATAAGTCAATGACGGGTCCAGACTGCGAACTAATCAACCGTTAATAGACGAATCATGGCTGTCTCTTTTATCTGCCAATTCATCTTTTCCCCCTTTGTTGATACTGAGTCTTTTGCTCTTTTCTCTCTTTATACCAAAAAACATAGCCGCTTTGCGTAAAATGCCTTTTTTCTCATGAGGGGGTGAGTTTGGCGCTGCCAGATCGGTCTCCGCTGATGTCAGCGAATCTTGTTTTTGTGGGACCAATTTCGGAGGTAGCTGCAGATCCCTCGCCCTTTTAAAATTATTAATGGCCTCGTCAACAGAGATCCTGTCCTTGGGGTCTATAAATGTCATTGCCTTTAGAGTAGTAACAATAAGGTCTTTTACTTCAGGTTTCACATCAAGCCCATAAAACATATGGCTGTAATCGTTGGCTCTTGCCACGGGCAACACTCTACCTGCAGCTGCTTCATTATATAAAAAAGCAGAGTTTCTCCAAACCAGGGCGACCAGACGGCCAAGAGAGTAAAGATCGGCGCGATAATCGACTGTTTTATTTTGCACGGCTTCAGGACTGACATACATCGGAGAACCCACGTCGTCCGACATTTTTTCGCCAAAAAATCTCGCTAAACCAAAATCGATGGTTTTCACGTTTAAATCATCATCGATGATAACATTTTCAGGTTTCAAATCACGGTGAATAATCTGAGGATTAAATACCTGCTCCTTCCAGGCTTCCAGTAAGTTAATACTGATAGTGAAGCGTTCATGCATGGTCAGGGGTTTAACTGCTTTACTCCAGTCAAGGGCACGGTCATCATCAATAATATCGCCCAAACAGCGCCCCTCCATCAGACGCTCAACCATATAGACCTTTCCGTCATACATTACTGGTTGTTTAGGATGGGTATGGGGTGTTTTACTTGCAATAGTATATTCTCGTTTTAAGCCGGGGTACCCCTCGTAATTTGAGCGGGGTGTATAGGGATCGTGCTCAACTTGCTTGGCAAGGCGTCGTTCGCCCGGTTTTTTTTCCTTGAAGCTTAAATCCGTATTGCCATCAGTGAGCCGATAAGTGACTTTTACAGGAATTGCCTGACCGAAGGATCCTTTACCCAAAGGTTTTTCGGCTAATACCCCATAACGGTTATCCTCAAGTCGGTCCTGCTTGATGTGGGCGGGTGTTTTTTTACTTTTATAACGTATAATTTTCTCCCCCAGTACAACTGTTTCAATCTGGTCTTTATAATACACGTTGTCGTAATAGAGATTGCGAAGCCTGACATCATAGGATTTTGCAGTCCGCCATCCATAGCGCGGCATCCATCCTTCGGCATTACTGGTTTGTGCGAAAAGTGCAGCCAGGATCTTTCGTTCTTCTTCAGTGGGAGAAGAGGGGGTTTTGATGGTAATTGTCATCGAACATCCTTGTGTCATTTTTATTTTCTGTACCGTTATTATAGCAGCATGCATAAAAATAAGTCATAAAGATTCCTGATTGCCCCAATTGTTATTTGCTGTGCAAATTAATTGCTGTATAATTTCCCTTTTGCTTGTCGCATTTGCAGCTTCTTTTCGGTGAGTTTATGGCGATTACCCTGATTATATATGTCATCCTGATGTTGAGTACGGTCTGTGTGATCGCCATGTTCTATCAAATGAACCATCAGCAAAAAACGCGCCTGGCGATTGCTGATTATTTAAAGCTGGGCATCAGCGGTATAATTGCCTTTATTGCGGATACTTTAGGTGTCGGCAGTTTTGCCGTTAATGTCGCGCTGGCCAAGCTTCTGGGTACTTTCCCAGATGATGAATTGCCGGCGGTCAATAACGGCGCCCAGGTGATTCCGGGAACTATCGAGTCGCTTTTTTTCATGCAGCTGGTTGATGTAGATTTAACCACCATGCTGACGCTGGTTATTGGAACCTGTGTCGGTGGTTTGATTGGCGGAGCTATCGTTAGCAGGCTGAGCAAGCAGGCAATCCGTTTAACGATGATCTGTTGTTTTGCGGGGATTATTCTCCTGCTGCTTGCCCATCAGTTCCGATTAATGCCGGTGGGCGGTGATGTGGTTGAGCTGCAGGGAGCCAAACTGGTGATTGGTTTTCTGGCAATGGTTATCTGCGGTGCTCTGACTTCAGCAGGCATTGGATTGTTTGTAATGATCCAGGGTGTTCTGTTTCTGATGAATGTTTCACCGATTGTCGCCTTTCCTATCATGACCACCGCTGGAGCAATGCAACAACCGCTCACCACACTGGTTTTTTTGCAACAGGATAAAATACCCTTAAAGAAAACCATGATCTTAAGCCTTTCCGGCTGTCTGGGCGTTTTAATCACCTTGCCCCTGTTTGCGCATTTGACCGTGACCTGGCTGCACACACTGCTTCTGTTAATCATTATTTACAATTTGTATGCTATAAGCAGAACCTATCTTAAAGTTCGCCGCTCACCCCGTCAGAACATTGGGTTTTCCGGGCTGGTTGTTAGTGATTAAGTTTTTTATACTCTTGGATGTCTGATTTTCACAAGGATGGATTTATGAATTTAATCAAGAAGTTGCAAATAATATTTTGCGGGCTGCTGATCTCTGCTGTTTCGTATGGGTTTAGCCCAGTGTTCGACACGATGGTGATTTTTGGCGACAGTTTATCAGACAATGGTAATCTATATCGTTATTTTCTCCATTTTCTACCGGTTTCCCCTCCCTATCACGAAGGGCATTTTTCCAATGGGCCTTTATGGGCTGAATATGTGTATCAGAATTATTTTCCTTCTGATTATACCATCGGTTTTCAGAATTACGCGGTAGGGGGAGCCGGGGCGGTATTATCCTATAAAGAAAACCTGCCCTTTACTTTAACTGTGGAGCTGGATGATTATCTTTACTGGAATACCTACGGCCACAAAGAAACCAGCCTGTATTCCATATGGATTGGTGCTAATAATTATATCAATGGCCCTACCAACGTGGAGCCTCTGACTGACGGCGTTGTCGATGCGATAGGGAATGTGACAGAACGCCTGATTGGCCGGGGCGGCAATAAATTTCTGATCATTAATTTACCTGACTTGGCTAAACTGCCGCAATCGAAAAAGATGAGTGATCCCGCGCTATTGACGCGCCTGACTCTGGCCCACAATCAAAAGTTACAGCAGCGGGTTGAAACTTTGCGTAACCAATATCCCGATGTCCTGTTTTTATATTTTGATGCCTATACTTTTTTTAATGAGTCGAGCACTCATCCGGCGGATTATAATATAACGAATATTGAAGATCCCTGCTATATGGGCAGTTACAGCGGCTGGCTTACGGCACTTCTCCCTTCGCGGGCTGCTTTGCATGATTTTTTAAAACAACAGAATCACTCAATGACTGATGCGCAATGGTCCATTATTGAATCCAATCCGGTATTGCATGAGGCTGCCGAAACAGCCTATGTTTATTCGCGATTACCAGAGGCTGCCAAAGAAGAGCCGCTTTCCTGCGAAAGTTATTTATTCTGGGATCACGTGCATCCCACCACGGTTGTGCACCGCTTAATTGCGGAGCAAGTTAGTAAACTGATTGAGGAAGCCGGTCTTGAGCCAGGCTGGCCAGAATCAATCTCTCAAAAAGGTTAGTAATGGAAGAGATAAGCAAATCACAAAAAAAGCGTGATGCAGACGCTTTAAAGAAATTAGGGGTTAAATTGGTCGAGCTACCCGCTGCTACTCTGGATGAGCTCCCCCTGACTGAAACCTTGCGCCAGGCGATTGATGCAGCGAAAACGATCAAAAGCCATGGTGCAACCCGGCGTCAGGCGCAGTTGATTGGAAAGTTAATGCGAGGCGCTGATCATGAGGCCATCCTGGAGGCCTATGAATTATTGCAGGCTGAAAAAAGCGCGCAAACAGCCAGTTTTCATGAGGTGGAAGACTGGCGGGAGCGATTAATGAGTGAAGGAAATGAAGCGCTTACTGAATTTATCAATGATTATCAGCCGCAAGATGTGCAGCAATTACGTCAATTAATCAAAAAGGCAATTGATGAACGTAAAGCCAATCGATCCTTAGGTGCCTACAAGGCGCTTTTCCGCATGATCCGCGAGGCGGTTGAGGAACAGTAACTTTGGACAAAAAATAATTGCTCGCCTAGAATACGGGCTAACTATTTATATTGAAGAGAAGGCATGAATTATTCCCTGTTTGTCAGTTGTGCCAAGGGATTGGAGTATTTACTCGAGGCTGAGCTTAAAGTCTTGGGATTGCATGTAACACGCGTAAGCCCGCAAGGTGTTTATGGCGAGGCCGGTTTACAGGTTATTTACCAGATTTGCATCTGGTCGCGTCTGGCCAATCGGGTTCAATTGATATTGTTCAGCGGCCAGGCTCATAATGAACAAAGCCTGTATCAGCTTTGTAATCAGTTTCCCTGGCAAACGGTATTCAAAGCCGATAAAACACTGGCGATTGAGTTTCATGGCTCTTCAAGCCATATTCGTAACTCTATGTATGGCGCCCAGGTGGTTAAGGATGGTATTGTCGACCATTTCAGGAAGTTGCATGGACAGAGGCCGTCCATTGATCGCGAAAAACCGCAGATAAGATTGCATGCGCATTTGAAACTTGATGTGGTGACTGTAAGTCTGGATATGACCGGCTACAGCCTGCATCAGCGAGGCTACCGCCAGCAAGCGGGTGATGCGCCCCTCAAAGAAACTCTGGCAGCTGCCATGCTCCTTCGAGCCAAATGGCCGGAACTGGCAGAGAAGGGATATAGTTTCCAGGATCCTTTCTGTGGTTCAGGTACTTTGGTGATCGAAGCGGCTATGATGTCTGCCAATATTGCTCCTGGATTATTGCGCAATGATCAATCGCTTATTCATTGGGTTCAGCATCATGAATCGCTCTGGGAAAAGTTGCGAACTCTGGCACTGCAACAGGTCAGGCCCTCGCATTGCCGGATTAAAGGCAGTGATAGTAATGGCAAACTGATTCGAATGGCCCTCGCCAATGCAGAAAAGGCCGGTGTGGCTCGCCTGGTGGAGTTTGAGCAGCAAGCTCTACAGGATGCACGTCCGGTGGCGGCAAAAGGTTTGCTGCTGTGTAATCCGCCCTATGGTGAGAGAATGGGAGAGGCTACCCAACTGATTCCACTGTATCAGCAATTGGGAGCGATCTGCCATAAATACTTCCAGGGCTGGGAAGCTGCTTTTCTAACTACCAACCCCTTGCTGGCCAAAGCGGTAGGCCTTCGTTCCAGTAAGCAATATACCCTGTTCAATGGTCCTCTGGAATGCAAGCTCTACTGTCTGACCATAAGTGCTTGCAATCAGTTGAAGAATAATGATAGAGAGTCGCTTTCTTCCGGGGCACAAATGCTGGCAAACCGTCTGCAAAAGAATGCACAGCATCTACAGAAATGGGTGAAGAAAAACAACATCAGCTGCTATCGGGTTTACGACGCCGATTTACCGGAATATGCCTATGCAATTGATGTGTATAAGGATTACGCGGTACTTCAGGAATATGCTGCTCCCGCATCAATTGCTGCTCATAAAGCGGAAAAGCGAAGCCTGGAAGTCATGCAGGTTGTGCCCATAGCCTTGCATATTGATCCGGATAAGCTGGTTGTCAAAACCAGAAAGCAGCAAAAAGGAAGCGATCAGTACCAGAAAGTGAAGCAAACGCAGCATACTATGATTGTGGAGGAAGGCCGGGCCAGTCTTAAAGTGAATTTGTATGATTATCTGGATACCGGTTTATTTCTTGATCATCGTCCCTTGCGTCTGCGTTTTGCCGCACTGCCTTCAGGAACCCGGTTCTTAAATTGTTTCTGTTATACCGCCAGTGCCAGCGTTCATGCCGCTTTGGCAGGAGCCTTTACCACTAATGTCGATTTGTCGAACACCTATCTGAATTGGGCTGAAGAAAACTTTCGCTTGAATCATATTGACTTATCCCGCCATCAGTTTGTGCATTTTGATTGCCTGGAGTGGTTGAAAATAGCCAAAGATAAATATGATGTGATTTTTCTCGATCCTCCCAGTTTCTCCAACTCCAAACGTATGAAAACGACACTGGATATACAAAGGGATCAAATCCTTTTAGTGGAAGAAGCCATGCGCCTTCTAAATAAGCAAGGCGTGCTTTACTTCTCAACTAATCTGCGCCAGTTTAAACTGGCTCCAGAGATTAGCGAGCGCTATCTGGTGAAGGATATCAGCGCGGAAACCATTGATCTGGATTTCAAGCGTAACAAGCGGATTCATCAGTGCTTTATGATTAGTCATCGAAGCGAGTAAATCACAACGATCAGAGGGCAAAAATTAGGCATGATTTGCAGATTTTGACTACACTATAGTTATTACCAAGCTGTTTGAGTAATGATAATGGCTGCAAATCCGAAGGACAGCCCGCCCTCTGCTGTTAAACCTGCTTTTGAAGCAGCGAAAGTGACTGATGTTGTTGACGCGCTCAAGAGTCTTTGTAACCAGACCGAAGACTATCTACCTGTCGCGGGCCCATTGCCAAAAAATACTTATACCTATCAACTCGAGTTGCTCTCGCAGAAATTGCTGGCATTGGAAGATTTTTATATAAAAAATAGTGACGGGGAGTTCCAGATTATTTTTGATGATGGGACGCAGCTTGAACTGACCAAAATCCTGACGCATGCCAATTTTGAGCATTTGGAATTCAAGCCGCCCGATTTTAAAAAATATGAAGAATATATTTATAATCATTCGCAATATAAACCGGATATAGAGAATGTTTTCCCAAGTGAAGAACTGTTTCGAGCCAATGATAAAACCGGCGCGCTTCGCGAACTCAATTATGCCGAAATGATGGCCCTCAATCTTTATACCTCTCAGGATTATTATAAAAATATCAATGCGCTGACTCGCGGTACCTATGAGTTTGAAGACAGACCCGAATGGATACGAGATGTTATCCTGCATGCGGTAATGAGCGCCAGCGGCCTGTCTAAAGCGCAGGAAGTTACTATTCCGGGAACCTTTCGTTACGAAAGTGTGTATAGCGAGGATGCACTGAAGCAGCGTATTGAACTCGCGGAGACAGGCGGAGTCAGTATTGAGCGCAATTTTATCAGTTCCGCTGAAATGCCTGCAGAACGATTCGTCGATAAAATTGCAATCACTTATACTGACGTCAAGGGAAAATGCATTGCACCTTTATCCGCGTATCCCAATGAGCGTGAGTTTCTGATTCCTCCCACCCAAATGCAATGGAAGGGGTATCGACAGGAAGGGGATACGCATTATTTCCATGCCAGCCCGGTTGTTGATTTGCAGAAAGTCCATGAAGAAGCTTTGGAGATGACTTCACCTGAGATGCAAGCCACGTATCAGTTGATGTTCCTGAATAATCATGTGCAAATGATGCAAAAGCAATTTGAAGCTTTGGATAGCGATGTGCAGGAAGCTTTATCACCCAGGCTTGCTGAACTGCAAAATTACATTTATGAGAACGGGCTTGCATTACAGGAGGGCTCTATTACCAGCCAGGAGATATCCGACTCTCTGGATGGATTATGGGAGCAGCTCAGTAATTTGAGTGAAGAGGCGCAAGTCTTGCAGAATAAAGAATTAATTGCTCAGGAAAATGTTGCCGAAACTGGCTATAGCTCTGGTCACTATAAGTTAAGGTTATCGGAGATGAAAGACGATCCGGAGCCAGAGCAAGAGCAGGATTATGGTTATAAATACTAGGGCGTGTGTTTTGGAAGTTATTGTCAGCCTGCTTCTTGTTCATGAGGGATCGAGTCGATCTATCGGGATTTCCGGATCCTCCGCATGAGGCGGAGGACGTAGAAGTTGGATGAAGCGGAGGACGTAGAAGTTGGATGAACGGAAGACGTAGAAGTTGGATGTTAAATCTCCGGCGGATTTTTTGTATCTTTTATAATGACTTCTTCCTGAGTGTGAACAGAGGTTGGGGCCGGCTCTGCAACTACTACAGGTTCGGTGCCATGCAGTTCATCGCGCAATTTAGGCAGATAGCCTGCCATAAAACAAAGCTCTGCAACCAAGAACAGAGGAGCCACCAGAGCCTGCTGCACATTGGTCATGAAAGCAGGTTTGCTGCCTTCCATGAAATGGCCTGCCAATTGCAGGATCCAGCCAATAACAAAGCAGAGTATGAAAATCCATAAGTTGAGTCCGGTAGGCCCTGGAGCACTTAGAACCGCGCTAATCCACAATAAAATCGCCAGCACAGGTAATAGAAGCAAGGTCAGGCGCCAGTTTAATTTGAAGTAATAAATTAATACGGCAACGGTCAAAATTTCTGCCAGCGTGATATCAAAAACTCCAGGTACAATTACATGAAAGTAGCCAAAAAAAATCATCAGGCTGAATATAATTAATGGAACGCCCGCCAGATGAGTGTAAAGCGTGGTTTTTTCCTGATGGTATTTGCGATACAAATAAGCCTGCTCGAGAAACGTTTTCATCCTGAATTCCTTGCTGTTTTTTCCTAAACTTAGCATAATTTGAACAAAATCACCAACCCAGTTCGTTTCTCAAGCAGGCTCTTTAGCCTGATAGACATCAATAGCTCTCAGAGGAAAACAAGCAGCTAACTTGTGATAATTATTTCTATGAGCTTTTTTGCTGCTAGTCATTGAAACCATTTAAGCCATTGAATGAAGGCATACAGGAAGTGAACATTTCATATACTGTCTCTGCCAATGTCTGTGGTTTGCTTGAAGCCTGCGGGAAAAATCTGTGCTTGCCAGTATGGTTAATGAGGCTGTCATTAGACGGAGATAGTACTTGATTAAAGAGGCTGCGTATTTCAGTAATATCTTTCTTTTCTATAAGACCTATCCACTGATCTGTTGACCTATTTATATTTGCCTGGATGGCAGGTTGCCGGGCAAGTAAATAGACCATGTCGTCAGTTGAATCCAGTGCTTCCCTAATGATCAGATTGAAGGAAGGGGTAATGCTTTGGCTCATATTTGGGAGACTAAGCAGACTATCGACTGCCTTATAGGCCTGCTCACGGATGGCCAGGCGAAGCGCATAATGCTGACCTTCTGGCAGATTCGATTGATAGTCGCTATGAGATAATAATGTATCCAGGGACACTGCATTCGGGTATTCCAGGGGATTTTTTGTCTTCAGAATAGCATGTTCAAGTGTGATTAAATCAAAACTAAGCATGGATGTTTCGCTCAAGGGTTAAAAAAGACGCCTGAAGAGCAGGGCACAACAGGCGGAGTTATTTAGATCAGACTATAAAGAATGGCTGAAATAGCGATTAGCCCCATCGTTATCACAAAGGTATTGATAAAAGGTTGCTTATACTTTTTCAAGACAGGAATTTTGGCAATGGCATACATAGGCATTAAGAATAGTATGATTGCAATGACTGGACCTCCCAAGGTTTCTATCATGCCCAGAATACTGGGATTGACGGTCGCCACCAGCCAGCAAGTGATAATCATAAACACTTCAATGGCCAGTTGTATTTTATTATGGGCAATATCCCTGTTTCGTTTTTGTAATCCCTTGACAATTAATCCCTGCAAGCCTTCGCTGGCGCCAAGGTAATGCCCGAGAAAGGATTTTGAAATCGCAATAAAGGCAATAAAAGGAGCGATGTAGGCAATCACTGGGGTTTTAAAATGATTGGCTAAATAGGACAAAATGGAAATATTTTGTTGTTTGGCGAGAATCAGATCCTGGGGTGAAAGGCTAAGTACACAGCTGAATACAAAAAACATGACAGTGGCCACCATCATTAGATGACTGTATTTTAAAATGGACGAGCTTTTTTGGTCAGCTTCAGTAGAGTAGCGCTGTTTCTGAGCAACGGCGAATGAAGAGATGATCGGCGTGTGATTAAAAGAAAATACCATCACAGGAATCACCAGCCACAGTGTTTTCCAGAAGCTGCTGCTGGCGGCAACCTCGCTTAAGCTGCTGCTCTCTGCAAAAATAGCACTATTCCAGTGCGGAATAAGATAAAGAGACAAAAGAATGAGAACGGTGACGAAAGGATAAACCAATAGACTCATCGAGCGTACGATCATTTGCTGACCAAAGCGAACGATGGCCATCAACGCCAGGACGAGCACCAGCGCTATCAGTGAGCGTGGCGGTGGAGTAACTCCCATTTGGTTTAATAAAAAGCTTTGCGTTGTATTGGTAATGGCTACACTATACATCAGCAGGATAGGGTAAATAGTAAAAAAATACAGCAGGGTAAGAATACGTCCTGCCCGTGAGCCAAAATGCTCATCGACCACTTCCGTAATATCACTGCTTTTGCCCGAGCCTGACAAAACAAAACGGCAGAGTGCCTGATGGGAAAAATAAGTCATCGGGAAAGCCAGCAAAGCCATGATAATCAGCGGCCAGATGCCATGTAAACCGGCGTTAATAGGAAGAAATAAGGTTCCTGCCCCAATGGCGGTGCCATAAAGACCCAGCACCCATATGGTATCTTGCTTATTCCATTCAGAAACATGGCGTTTTTGTGAGGCTAAGGATCCAACTATTCCTTCTACAGACATAACATATCCTCGTTGAGTGATAAATTAGCATGATTCAGCTCATTTCCTGACTTTAACGCATTCTATCCCTTCAGAAAATCATACGGGCAGTTTGTACTATTTTTGGGCAAGACATTTATCTTAGCGAATCTATTCTGACAAATCAAGTGTCAGCTTGTTCAATAAGTTCATTATAACGATAACAAGAGCGCATATGGTCATTAACCATGCCAACGGACTGCATAAATGCATAGCAGCTGGTAGGACCGAGGAAGGCAAACCCATCTTTACGCATTTGTCTGGCCATAGCACGAGATTCGCTGGATTCAGTGGGAATCTCGGATAAATCATGCCTTTTATTGACAATAACCTGTCCGTTGGTAAATTGCCAGAGGTAATCAACAATAGATTGTGTTTCTTCGATACGCAGAAATGCCTGTGCATTTTTCCTGATTGAAAAAATTTTGAGCCGATTACGAATTAATTCCTCATTACTCAGAAATGTGATTAGCTCATTATCACTTAAAGCCGCCAGGCGTTCGGGAGAAAAATTATAAAACGCCTTACGCATTATTTCGCGTCGTTTCAGAATAATATGCCAGCTCAAGCCTGCCTGCATACTTTCCAGGACAATCATTTCAAAAAGTTTGTCGCGATTTTTAAGGGGAACACCCCATTCTTCATCATGATAGCGTTGGTATAGCTCATCTTTCTGACACCAGGCGCAGCGAATCCGCTCAGAGTTTTTCAAAGGTCCACTTCCCAAATATAAACAAGACGTTGCCGGCGCCCTGCGCGCCGGGGATGTAAGTCGCTCCAATGCTGGCATGGCGATAATTGATGGATAGCCAGGGGAGGACGCCTGGAAATGGGATGCCCTTGAAAATATCAGGCCGGGCAGTGACCAGTACGCTGTAACCACCGCCAAGCCGCAGGTTTTCGCTCAAATGCGCCACTTTTAAAAAAGCATAGCCTAACGCTGGTTCAATGTTTTTATGCGAATCAAGAAATGCTATCGCGTATAGACCATGCCAATCGTTGTCTTCATCATAGAACCCTTTTCCAAGACCTCCGCCCCAGGCCTGTTCATTATAAGTTTTCAGGCGCTCTTTGTCGTAAGTGTAGCGGTTGTGCCAGGCATAGCCGGTTCCGTATAGCTCATTGCTGCCTTCAGTCCATATCTTATGCAAACGCTGGCATGTTTTATGTATCAAATAAGGAAGACCTTCACAGGATGAAGACGTTTCGCCGGCATGAGCTGCCGTAGATAGGCCTGAAATTAGTAAAAATAGTAAACGATTCATTTGATATTGAAATGAAGGGGTTCAGCCAGCACTTGTTTAATGCTACAGTGAATTGAATTCGGGTGCGTAGCTTAATCACCATTAGTAAAATTGTTATTTATTAAGAGCATACTAACATGGACTTGTTTCGTAAAAAAGCGGTTAATTCCGAATCGGAGGATGAGTCCTCCCGCCTGGCCCGATGCCTGTCTGCGCTGGATTTAGTGTTTCTGGGCGTGGGCGCGATTATCGGCGCAGGAATTTTTGTTCTGACCGGTATTGTGGCTGCCACACACGCGGGGCCAGGTATTGTTTTCTCTTATATTCTGGCGGGTTTGGCCTGTGCTTTTTCAGCGTATTCCTATGCAGAGCTCGCGGCGGCAGTAGGGGGCTGCGGCAGTGCCTATGGCTATGCCTACACCGGGTTTGGTGAATTAGTGGCCTGGATTGTCGGTTGGGATCTCATTCTCGAGTATGCGATTTCTGTTCCAGCTGTTTCCGTCGGCTGGAGCGGGTATTTTAACGACCTGCTGAAAGCGATGCACATTATAGTTCCTGCGGATCTGCTGCATGCTCCGCAAAGCGGCGGTGTATTTAATGTGCTGTCCATGTCGATTATTTTGTTTTTAATGCTGTTGCTGAGTATAGGAATCAAGTCGAGCACGCGGGTCAATAATTTAATGGTTTTTGTGAAATTGGCCGTTCTTTGTCTCTTTATCATTATTGCCAGTTCCAATGTCAATCCTGCCAACTGGTCGCCTTTTTTACCTTTCGGCTGGGAAGGCGTGGTTCAGGGCGGCGCATTGATATTTTTTGCCTACATCGGATTTGACGCGGTTTCCACGGCAGCCGAGGAAGCAATCAATCCGCAACGCGATCTGCCGGTTGGTATTCTGGGCTCATTAATTCTTTGTACCTTATTTTATATTATTGTTTCAGGACTGCTGACCGGCATTGTTCCCTATCCTGACCTGAATGTTTCTTCGCCTGTAACGCACGCGATGCTGTTGCTGGGCTACCGGACCGCTGCCGGATTTATCGGTGTGGGTGCAGTAGCGGGACTAACCACTGTGATGCTGGTGCTATTCTATGGTCTAACAAGAATTGTTCTGGCGATGTCCAGAGACGGTTTATTGCCGCGATTTTTTGCAAAGACTTCGCCTAAAACCAAAGCTCCGGTTAGAATTATAATTATCTGTGGTATTTTAATGTCGCTTATTGCCGCCTTACTGCCGATTAGTGAACTGGCGGAGCTGGTGAATATTGGAACCTTGTTCGCATTCATCACTGTCTGTATCGGGGTCATTGTGATGCGATACACTCATCCGGATTTGCCAAGACCATTCAGAACGCCATTTATGCCAGTCGTTCCCATTCTGGGGGTGATCTCCTGTTTATATTTACTGATTAATCTTCCTACCCTGTCATTGTTACGTTTTGTAATCTGGATGGCTATTGGATTAGTCATCTATTTTAGTTATAGCTATAAGCACAGTGCGCTTAATGGAGCGAGTTTTGGTAAAGGCTCAGAAAAAACCGGCAATTAAAAAAGCCAGAAAAAAAGAATCGGTTTCTCAATTATTGAGAAAAATTGTTTCAGCTCATAAAACAGAGAAATCGATTAGTTATGGGGAATTGATTCACTCAATGGGAGAGCGCGCTTTTGGCTTAATCACTATTCTGTTTGCTTTGCCCAGTGGTTTGCCTATTTCAATTATTCCCGGATTTTCTTTTGTGTTTGGTTTGCCAATTGTTTTTATCGCCCTGCATTTAATTATTGGCAGAAAAAGCCTGTGGTTACCTGCCCGCCTGGCTAGCCAGACTGTTGCTATTGACACCTTGGAGAAAGTGCTTGCCAGGACAAGGCCTTATTTATTACACATCGAGCGGCTGCTTAAACCGCGGTTGTTATTTTTTTTCTCCGGCATTGCCGAGCGTATCCACGGGCTTTGCCTTCTTTTTTTAAGTTTATTATTACTGCTCCCGATTCCTCTTAGCAATTTTGTTTTCGCAGCTCTGATTATTTGTTTTGGCCTGGGGCTGGTAGAAAAGGATGGACTGCTTATTTTGCTCGCCTATCTAGGCTTTGCCGTCTATCTTCTCTTTCTTAATCAGGTGATCCGACAGCTTTTAGGGTTGTTTGCTTAAGCGTTGTTCCTATGCGCGGTATCCAGGCAATGCGTCTGATTGGCAAAAGCATTTTAAAACTCACTACGATTTTTATGGGTACCCCGCATAAAGCGGGGTACGTAGGCTCTTAGGGGTACGTAGGTTCTTAGGGGTACCTAGGCTCTTACAGGATAGTTAAAGTTTGAGACCATCTCTCAGGGATAATCCGCAGAACGTAGGGAAATCCCTCTCCCTACGTCCCTCGGCTTGTCCGAGGGATCCAGAAGACTCATATAGAAACACTGGACCCAGCGGACATATTCCAAAGTCCGGAAATCAGATTCTATAGACAGCCGCAAGCCGATAATGCTTGCCAAAACTTGCAAAACTGTGTATAAAGGAGAAAGTCTGTAACATTATTAAACATTTTTTCTGGCTTTTGTATGATAAAACGGTATTTTGACAAGAAGTTCTCTTTCCTGATGACAAGTTCTGATGTTCTCTGTTCACAATTCGACTTTCTCCATGTGGCCTTTGTGGCCTGTTAACGGATAACCACAGCTGAACTTATCTCGCTCAAACCCGCATGAAGGAGAACTTAATGCAGAATTACAAATCAATTTTTATCTACGGATTTGCCATCTTTGTAATGTTTTTTGGCTCAGGAAATCTGGTTTTCCCCTTGCAAATCGGATATGCGGGCGAAAGTAATTGGTTAATGGGATTTGCCGGACTTTTGCTGACCGGCATTTTTTTGCCGCTGATGGGCTTGTTTGTGATTAAGCTTTACCAGGGCAGCTATCAGCGGTTTTTCTCTGAGGCTGGGAAGACAGCAGGCGTCTTGCTTCCTTTAATTATGTTGGCTTTATTAGGATCTTTTGGTGTAGTTCCACGCTGCATAACAGTAGCCTATGGCAGTGTTAATTACCTGTTTCCAAAAATCTCCCTGATGCCCTTTAGTCTGGCATTTTGCCTGATAACCTTCTTTTTCTGTTTAAATGATCGCATTATGGTCAAACTGCTTGGAAAATGGATGAGTCCGCTTTTATTATTGACCCTTGTCGTTCTGATTGGTGTGGCAATGTGGAAATCGCCTCAGGCGGGAGGTAATACGGCGGCATTGGCTGCTTTTAATAACGGTTTTGTAACCGGCTATCAAACGATGGACCTGTTTGCCTCTTTCTTTTTTTCTGCTTTAATTTTCCAGCAGATTCAACAGCAATTTCCTAATGCATCTTCCAGAGAAATCATCGGCTTTGCCATTAAACCGAGCATCATTGGGGCCGGTCTCCTGGCAATCATCTATCTAGGGCTGGTCTATTTGGGTGCACATTACTCCAGTTTGATTGGCGATGTTTCCCCGGAGCTGATGTTGCCGGCAATAGCGTCCTACGCCATGGGTGATAAAGCCACTTTGTTTATGGCAATCACTATGTTTTTTTCTTGCTTGACTACTGCAGTGGCTCTGAATAATTTGTTTGCGCGTTACCTTTGCTCGCTGTTTAAGCAAGAGGATAAGTTTCCTTTTTTTCTATGTTTGACCAGCTTAACGGCATTTGCCATTTCACTACTGGATTTTAAGGGCATTGCCGCTTTTCTTTCCCCAATTCTTCAGTTAACTTATCCGGCAGTGATTGTGCTTACTGCCTTATGCATTTTACTCCGCGGCCGTCAGCGTCTGAAAACGCTGATATTCTATCTGATTACCGCGCTGGTTGGCGGACTGGTATCCTTTCATCTGGTTAATATTGGCTAATTCTTTTCCAAAAGCGAGCAGTCCGGTTTTTTTATTAAAGGCTGGGCGAGCCGAGTCAAAGATGCTACTATTTAAGCAGGCTTTAATGGCTTGTTCCTCATCAAATGGCAGGCCCCTTATTTACAGCAAGGAAATTAATGAGATCGTGGTTTTTGAGTGTTTTGATGTTTACCTTAATGTCGGGTTCCCTCATGGCAGCTGAAAAAAAAATCGTGTATGGCTATGTTGAAAAAGCGCTGCTGGTTGATAAAAATCTAACGGTTTCCGCCAAGCTGGATACGGGAGCAAAATCAGCCTCTCTAAGCGCCATTAATATTCAGCCGATTGTCAAGGATGGTAAGCAATATTTGCAATTCACCGTACCCAGCAAGCAAGGCAATGTTGATTTTGTCGCCGAATATCTGGGCAAAGTCAGAATCAAGGTCAGAGCCGGAGAGCATCTGGCTGGCAAACTCGAGCCCATCAGGCGGCCGGTGGTCTTAATGCGTATTCGGATGGGAAATGTTGAGCAGCAGATCCCGGTCAATCTGACTAACCGCAAACGATTTATTTATCCGCTTCTACTAGGTAGAGATGCCATCAATGCGTTTTCAGGTCTGGTAGACCCTTCCTCAGCATTTAGAATAAAAATGGGTAAGTAGGACAAGAATGAAGTCTAATCAACGTCATGTTTATGGTTTAATTCTCTGTTTGTTTTTATTGGGTACAGGTCTTTTTCTATACCGGCATTTTATTCTTGATGTTCCTCTGACGGACACCGAAACGGTCAATAGCTGGATGGTCGAGTCAAATTTACGTTTCACGGCCGACAAAAATGCACCAGTAAAAGCCAGCTTCATAATTCCCTATCTGCCGCCTTATTATGCCATTCTGGATGAGTACTTCGTTTCTCATAATTATGGGGTAACGACCAATTTGAAGGGCTATAACCGTCAGACCGTTTGGTCGCTTCGCCGCGGGCATGGTGCGCAATCCTTATATTATCGTGCCATTTTTCGTGAGACGGATAACAATGAATCTGTTTTGCCCAAGCCGCCAATGGTTAAGGCGCAGGTGCTGGATGAAAATCAGAAATCGGCTGTTGATACGATTTCGAATATTGTTCGCCCAACGTCGGCAGATATCCAGACCTTTGCTCAAGAAACAATAAAAGAGCTGAATAAAAAAGATGGAAATGCCAAATTATTGGTGGGTCCTGAGTTTAACGAAGAGAATGTGATCAAAGCGGCTATTTTAATCCTCAATCAGGCAAAGATATATGCAATGCCGGTTAAAGGGATTTACCTCAATCAGCAAAGCCATGCCGAGTTTAAATTGTTCATGGCCGTATACAACGACAAGGAATGGTTTTACATCAACCCCCGCACTGGCGGTACAGGTTTGCCAAAGACTTTTCTGGTCTGGCAGTATGGATCAGAACCTCTATTTGAGGTCAATGGCGGCAAAAAAGCCAGTTTTAATCTGACTGTGTCGCCGACTCCTATCAATGCCTTATCTATTGCTAAAACCCGCGGTTTGCAAACCGACTCGCAATTGCTGCGCTTTTCCCTGCTGCAGTTGCCGGTTAATGTACAGGAGACTTACAAGATTTTACTCACTGTGCCAATTGGTGCTTTTATAATATTACTGCTGCGCAATTTTATTGGGTTGAAAACTTTCGGTACTTTCATGCCTGTTCTGATTGCTCTGGCATTTCGTGAAACCCATGTCATATGGGGGATTGTACTCTTTGTATTCATCGTCTCCTTTGGGTTACTGGCGCGCTTTTATCTCGATCAACTCAAACTATTATTGGTTCCGCGTCTCGCGGCGATTCTAACGGTTGTCATTCTTCTGATGATCTTTGTCAGCGTCATGAGCCAGAATCTAGGCCTGGAGTCGGGCTTGTCGGTTGCCTTATTCCCAATGGTTATTCTCACAATGACTATTGAGCGGATGTGTATCACCTGGGATGAGCGCGGTGCCTCCGAAGCAATAAGAGCCGGCGTTGGCAGTCTTGTGGCGGCAGTAATTGCTTTTGGCGCTATGAATTATCCTCCACTCCAGTATCTTGTATTTGCCTTTCCTGAATTATTGCTAGTGTTGCTGGCTTTGATTTTACTTTTTGGTCAATATCGTGGTTACCGGCTGTTTGAATTGTTCCGCTTCAAGGCATTGGCTGGGGAACATTAATGTTTGGAATTTACAGGCGGCTCAAACAGGGACATGTTTTAAGTATTAATCAACGAAACAGCGATTTTGTTCTCAAATACAACGAAAGAAAACGCTATCCTCTGGTCGATGACAAACTAAAAACCAAGCGTCTCGCGGTTGCCGCAGGAATAGCGGTGCCGCAGCTTTATGAAATTATTGAAACAGAACATCAGATAAGGCAGCTGGATTCCATTCTCGAACCCTATAAAGACTTTGTAATTAAACCGGCTCATGGCGCCGGCGGAGATGGCATTCTTGTAATTACTGATCGCGTTTTTGGACGCTATCGTCAAATTAATGGCAAGTTATTGACTAATCAGGAAATGGATTACCATTTGTCCTGTCTGCTTTCTGGAGCTTATAGCCTGGGAGGGCACGCTGATTATGCCATTGTTGAACATCGCGTAGTGGTTGATCCCATCTTTAAAGAAGTCAGTTATGAGGGGATCCCCGATATACGGATTATCACGTTATTGGGATATCCGGCAATGGCTATGGTACGTTTGCCGACGCGTCAATCAGGTGGAAAGGCCAATTTGCATCAGGGGGCAATAGGTGCCGGAATCAATCTCGGTACTGGAAAAACCCTGGGAGGAGTTTTTCATAATGATGCTATCGATTTTCACCCCGATACCATGATGCCGATTGTCGGCATTGAAGTGCCTTATTGGCAAAAAATTCTGGAGATAGCGGCCAGTTGCTATGAACTCACCGGTTTAGGTTATCTGGGCGTTGATATTGTCCTCGATAAAGATCACGGCCCTTTAATGCTCGAGCTGAACGCCAGGCCTGGATTAAATATTCAAATCGCCAATCGCGAGGGCGGATTAAAACGCTATCGGGCTATTGAGGCCCGAGCTGCTGCCTGTAAGGAGCCCGTAGAAGAACGAGTGAAATTCAGCCGCGAGCAGTTTCTTCGCTAAGCAGGAATAATCCTTCCCTTCATTTAGAATAGCTTGACCAGATTAATCAAAGCGAGGCTGATAAAGCGGATTGCTCTGAATGATATACATCCTCAAACTTTCGTTTTCGATCTAATTTCTGGTGCATAAAAAAAGACATTTTCCGAGACTCCTGAGAGTCTCTCCACCAAAGAGAGGAGCTTTTGGTAATCAGGACTCTATCTGAGTCCGAGTTTGCTGCCAGAGATTTTGATTTCAGTTCACGGGCGGTAAAACCAACAGGAACTCTCGAATTCCCATCCAGGCTCCATTGCGTTCCATTCATATCTGGAACGGTCAGTATGCCGCTATATGAAACGATACGGCATTCAAATAATTGTAAATCTTCGGTCAACTGCGAGGCGATAGCCGAATTTTTACGGCTTTCTCCACAGCAATAGACATGAATTGAACAAATTCTATGATGAACTAGTAAAAAATCATAATTAAAGCGCTGAGCAACTTTCTCCGCACTAATACGCAAAGCCTGGGTGTAATTTTTATGGTTTCCTACCTCCAGACTGGAATTCGCATAGCCATGAGCGCAAATGTACACCTGAAGTGGTTCATAAAGCAGAGCCAATTTAAGCGGCTCTCCAAAGTAAACAACTCGAATAGATTCAGCACTATTTGGTAGATGGTTCCTTAACCACTCATCCATTCCTGCGACAAGATCACCCGCTTCTGCGCGCGCAAAGGGAACATACAGTACAATCATTTCTAGAAATCCAGCATTTATCAACGTTCAAAAAAATTGATTTTAACAAAAGCAGATTAAGGGTTTCTTAATTCATTATATTGCGCTCATTGTGATGAAATTTAAGGCGGGATACTAAAGTTTTTTTCAGATATTCCGATAAAAACTTACCTCCTGGAAATCCATTCCTGTTTGAATCCCCGGGATAATAAATAACTGATGGCGTTCTTAAATGTTTAAATTGAACATGGTGATTAAATTTGATTCACATGATAGAATCGTTTCGCCGTTCATTTAATGAATACACTGGAGAATAAATATGAAATATGCGTCAGCCGCTGCCGTTTCATTATTATTGAGTAGTCAATTAGCTGCTCAAAATGTTTCGATAGTAGGAAGTATTACGAAAGAAATTCCAGCCAGCAGCAATGCCCGCAGCGTAAATGTCGCTCCTCCGCAAGAAATCAGTCTGATGAAAATTGAATTATCGGAACAGGGACGAGATTATTTAAGCCAGCAGGTTCAAAATTTACAAACGCACAGCAAGCAGTTCGCTCTTACAGCATCTGCCGCGCAGTCAGCTGTAAATCTCGGTATGAATAATACCCCGGTATTAAATCAGGGAAGCCACGGAAGCTGTGTAACTTTCGCAACGACAGCAGCTCTTGATGCTGCCCTTGGCAAAGGTGATTATATTAGCCAGCTATGCCAGCTAGAATTAGGTGCTTATTTAGCCGATAACGGCTATGCCACAAGCGGTTGGGAAGGCACCTGGGGACGCTTTCTTTTAGGACAGATAGATAGTTTTGGTTTTATTAATAAAGACAAGCAAAAACGCTATGGCTGTGGCGGTTTAACTGATTATCCTACCAACAATCCCAATATTGGTACGGCGATGTCTCTTGAGAGTTTCCATCCTTTGAGTGAACCATTAGACAGCAGCAAGATAACCTGGTCTCCCGTACTCGATGTATACGACGCATTTACAGGTAATATGGATGCTAATCGTACCCTGACAGAAGTGAAAAAGGCACTAAACGCAGGTGATCGTGTGACCTTCGGTGTTTTACTGCTTGATTTCGACAAAGGAGTGATGGGTGCTGTCGGTACCTATAAGCAGAAATTTGATACTTGGGTCATTTCAGAGGACATAGCCAACGATATTAAAAACAATCCCGAGTTTGGCGGCCATGAAATGGTTATCATTGGTTATGATGATAATGCAGTGTCGGTTGATGATAAAAAAGTAAGCCATCGTGGTTTATTAAAACTACGAAATTCATGGAGCGACAGGATCGGCGACAAAGGCAACTTTTATATGTCTTATGATTATTTCAAATTGCTGGTTATCGAAGCACAGCGTATTAAAAAAATGAAATAACTGATCTGGCCTTGATAGTTTGCTGTCAAGGCTAGCGTTGCTTAACCTCCTTGCTCTTCTTTTTTTCATTGAGAGGCTCATTTTGCGCAATGAGTTGCTCAGCTGAGAAGGAGGTCATTTTGCCCGTGGATTTTATTCTGGTTTTTCGTTTCTTCAGCGCTTCAATTTCTGCTTCCAGAGTATAAATTACCTCGTACAGGTAATTGACCAAATGTTTTTTTTGGGTAATTTCGGAAATATTCCACGCTTCTTTATCTGCTCGCTGATGGGCAATTTTAAATTTAATTCCCACCATTTCGGTCGAATAGTCATTGGCATTTAATTTTTCAACTATTTGATCAGCGAGAATATACCAGTGGTATTTAGTTCCTACCGGTACCCCTGATCCTTCTGGCGCCTTGCCTTTTCGCCTTTTGGTTACCGCGTAATGGATCTCCCATTTATCGGGTGTTAGTTTGCGCTCTTTCCATTGTCCCTGATCATAATTCCAGCTATGACTGCGGCCAATTTTCATGCCAGTATAAGCCTGGCCTTTAAATTCTTTGAACTGATTATAGGAGGCTGAATAATTGTTTGTATTTTTGTCATCGCTCTTGTCTTCCTTTTTCATGACGAACCTCCAGATTTACTGAGCCTATTATTAATTTTAGCATCTTAATAAATCATCTTCTTAATAGGAGGGTATTCTGTATTTAATGAGAGCAAATCAGGCTTAGAGTTGATGTTTAGCCATCTGATAAAAGAAGCCTTTTTGTCGTATGAGCTCCTCATAAGTGCCCGATTCAATGCAGCGGCCATTTCGGATGACGTGAATGATATCCGCATTGACAATGGTGCTGAAACGGTGCGCAATGACGAGGCGGGTCAGATTCATTGCTTCCAGAGTTTCATTGATTTGTTTCTGAACTTTATTATCCAGAGCGCTGGTTGCTTCATCGAGAAGCAGGATTTTAGGATTGGCACTGATGGCGCGAGCCAGGTTAATACGCTGCACTTCGCCGCCGGAAAAGGTTTGGATCCCGTCATTGATTAAGGTATCCATGCCCATTGGCAAGTCCTGAATAAGTTCTTCAAGCCCTGTTGCCCGAGCGATATCCCAGGCTTCACGACGGGTCAACGAATCGTTATTACCGGCAAAGTTTTCAAAAATAGTACCCGGAATAAGACGGGTAACCTGCATGACCACACCCATCTGTGACCGTAAGTTTCGCAGATGGATATTTTTCAGATCGATTCCGCTGAATTTGATTTCACCGGATTCAATATTTTCCAGCCCAAGCAACAAGCGGAACAGGGTCGATTTTCCTGAGCCGGAAGGGCCGACAATCGCTGTAAAAGAGCCGGGTTGTACTTCCAGATTAAAATCGACAAATATTGGCTCCTCCTGGTCGGGATAACGGAACACAACATCTTTCAAAACAATGTGCCCGTCCAAATCAACTGGTGATTTGTTTTCCTCCTTCTCAGTTTCAGTCGCAAAAATAGGTTTGGCCATCTTGAACAAAGGGATAATTTCAAGACTTTCACTGACCACATTGCTTAAAGAAACAAAGGCTGAGAAAAATTGTACGAATGCGGCGTTAAATACAATAAACTGCCCGAAACTGATGCCGGCATTTTGCCATATGACCAGACTATAGATGGTCAATGTACTCATCCCGGTGAGAAAAATATTAAAAATATCAAGCCGGTTCTGGTAAATATGGGTTTTATTCTCTTCTCGCATTTTATCGCTGTAACACTTGTTCCAGCTGGCAAAGGCCGCATCTTCCTTGTGCGCAATGCGAAGCTTGATAATCGCATTGATAATACTAAGCAAAATACCGCTTAGAGTGGATTCCGCTTCAATCACTTTTCGTTCCTGGCGCAGTATAATCCGGTTAAAGATTAAGCTGGCGACAGTTATAACCAGTACTATCGAAACAGCCGCCAGCGACAGCATTGAGTTGATATAAAACATTAAAAAGAAATTAACCAGGGACATCAGACCATCCAGCATGCTGCGCAAAATGTTTGCACTCAGAATTTCCTGGACTTCATTAATAATGCCCGCCCGAAAGCTCAGCTCCCCTGCTGTGTATTGGTTAAAGAAGGAAAGCGGCAAACGTAAAAGCCTATCCATAATGGCCACTTGCAGCCTGTGTTTGGATTTAATCTGCAGGCGAATAATCGATTCAACCTGTAAGAGGTATAATAATTGAGTGATGACATTGGTCAAAAGCAGCAAAACAAGTGCTTGCCCTAAAAGCGAAAGATTGGCGAAAGGAATAATGTCATCGAAAATAACTCCGGTCATTACAGGAACTACGAGAAGCGATAAGCTGATTAATATTTGAAAAATGATGACCTTGGCCTGATCTTTTTTCAACACCTTGAAGGTGAACTTCAGGATATCTTTCAGCGGTATGCTTTCCTGGGGCAGGGTAGGATAAAATATATAGGCGTCGGCCTTAACGTTTTGCTGATTAGACGGAGTTATCCGGAATTGTTTCCCTGTCTGGCAATCGATCAGCTGATACCCGGTGCCCTGCGGAATTAATGCGCAGAGTTTCTTTTTGTAAAACACGGCCATTGGCCCGAGATCATTATGCCACCAGTTGCGCTTTAAGCGGATTTTTCTTATGCGCAGGCTATTGGCTGTTGCCACAGAGTTCAGATAATCCACCGGGTCGGGATGTTCAATCGACTGGAGAACCGGTTTATGAATCTCCATCCCCAAATGTCTGGTGATCATGGAGCAAACCGCAAAATAGCTTTCCAATATATTATCGCTGTGGAGCGGCGTTTCTTTTTCGTTATAAATATCTTCCAGCAAATGCAAACTGGAAAGAGGCAGATCCTCGTCCTGATTCATTACATCTCCTGGTTAATTAGTTCCCGATATAAGCCAGCCTGTTCGACTAACTCTTCATGGGTTCCGGTTTGAGTCAATTGTCCCTGGTCCAGCACATAAATTCGATCGCAATCGCGAATGGCACTCAAACGGTGAGCAATAATGAGTAAACTGGTATTCATTGCCCATAAATTGTCATAAATCTGTCGTTCAAGAACAGTATCCATCGCCGAAGTCGCTTCATCGAGAACCAACAATGGAGCCTGCCTGAGGATGGCTCTGGCGATTTCCAGACGCTGGCGCTGCCCGCCGCTAAAATTATTTCCCGACTCGTTAATAAGAATATCCAGCCCGCCACGCGCTCGGATAATTTCATCCATCTCAACCGCTTTCAAGGCTTGATACAACTGTTCATCTTTAAGCGATTTATCCCAAAAACTTAAATTATCACGTAAAGTTCCGGGAAGGAATAATATGTTTTGATCAACCTGGGCCAGCAGTTTGCTGATGGACAACCGGCTTAATTCAGCAATAGGGCAGCCATTTAAGTCGATGCTGCCTTCAGTAGGCTGATACACTCCTGTAATTAATTTAGCCAGCGTCGATTTACCGCTCCCGCTTTGACCGACCACCGCCACACGCTCTCCCTGTCTAAGCTCCAGAGACACATCGTATAGAACCGGGGGATCAAGAGGAGAAAAGCTGAAACCAAGATTTGTAACCTGAAGAATTCGTTTATCCTCGGGAACCGGAGGGGCCTCCTGACGAGTTTGCCTGCTATCAAAATGCGCATCAGAGGGGGTGTTCACTACATCATCCAGTCTGACAATGTCTCCTTTAATCTGATTTAGCTGATGATAAAAACCTATCAAATTATTCAACGGTTGCAGAAAACTGCTAAGCAGCGCCTGAATTGCTACCACTGAGCCAATGGTGATAACCCCTGACATCACCAAATATGCGCCATAGCAAATAATCACCAGATTCGCCCAGAAACCAAGCAGGCTGGGAATAAGGCCAAGCAGTGCGCCTATCCAGTGCAAGCGCTGCTCGGTGGTCAGGTATTCTGTATAGTGCGCAAGCCAGCGGTTAAAAAAATGGGATTCCAGCGCTGCGACCTTGAGGGTTTCAATAATTTGAAAGCCATTAGCCTCTATACCATCCAGCTTTCCTTTATTTTGCGCATAACGTCGGCCATAATCGAGTAAGAAACGTCTACCTAATAACATTGAAAACAGGTTTAAAGAAGTCAGAAGAAATAGTGCGATACCGATTTGCCAGCTTAACAGGAATATAACCAAGCCAAAGGCTAGCATCTCAAAAATACCTACCACTTGTGCCGGCAAATTTTTTGACAGCAATAAGGCCAGCTCCTCATTTAGAGAGTTTCGGTTCGCGATATCACCCGATGCCCGCTGCTGAAAATAACGAATGGGTAAATGCAGAAGATGCCAAAGAAACTGGATGGAATTGACAATGTTGAGTTTGAATTGCAAGCGTCTTAATGCTTTAAATTGCAGTATGCTAAACAGAACTTCAGCAATCGTTGTAAAAGCCAGCCCCAGTAAAACGACAGGAATTAATGAGCGTTGATTGTCGATAAGAAGATGATCAATAAAGGCTTTTGTAAAAATTGGCGTGGCAACCTGGGGAATTATTAAGGCCACAGTGGTTAATATAATAAACAGCATAGGCCAGTAATTATTGCCGATTCTGTCAAACAATAAAGACAGGGTCGAGCGTTCGGGAGTGCCTCCCTTTTCAAACCCTTCTCCTGGAGTAAGTTCCAGCACCACGCCGGTATAACTTTTACCAAACTCTTCCCAACTTATTTTGCGAGGGCCTGTTGCCGGATCATTTAGAAAAACTGTTTTTGCATCAAAGCCTTCTACTACCAGAAAGTGATTAAATTCCCAATAGGCAATAAAGGGGACTTTAACATGTTCAAACTCATCGATGTCGACATTGGCGCCAAAAGCATCCATTCCATAATGTCTGGCTGCTTTCACAATATTGATTGCCTTGGTGCCATCCCGGGAAATATTACAGGCTACTCTTGCCTCTTCTGGAGAAATATATTTCCCGTAGTAAGCCAGAATTATAGACAAGGAGGTGGCTCCACATTCAGTGGATTCCATTTGCAGAATGGTTGGCGTTTTGACGCGCGTTTGTTGTAATTTTTCTTTTGCCATAGGGTATGCTTTTTAGTCCACAAAATGAACAAACAAGTCAATTGGTTTCTTCGCCTCGACATTAATCATCCCTTCAACCACGGTTCCCTGGGTCAGATTAATGTCAGGCCCTTTCGAGCTGGTCCATTGGTAACCACTATGAGTAGCCTTATTTTTATCAAGTAGAATTTTTACAGCAATTAACGGAGTGGAGTTATTAAAAAAGCGAACCAGATCCTGGCTTCTCAGAATAGTCATCATATTTTCAGCAGTTACCGGCAGTAGTGAAATGGTTTCGACCCGTCCCTGGATGGTTCCATATTCCAGTTTATTCACCGTGCTTGGAGCAATTTGTGCAGTCATGCCCACTTTAAGAAGCTTGCCTTTGGTAGCTGGTATGAAGATCAAGGCGTATAAATTGCTTTCAGCTGGCGCAATAGTCAGCAAGGGTTCGCCGGGTTTTGTCAGATCGCCTTCCTTCACCTTGATCTCTGCAACCACACCCTCGGTGGGGCTAATAATATTCTGCGTGAGCTCCCAGCGTTTCGCAGCCAGATTATAATCATACTCAGCTTTCTGAACGGTCATGTCCATTTCGAGTTGACGTTCTCTCCACTTATCCTTGAGATCAACCAGATTAGCTTTCATGGAAATCAAATCCGCCTCGTGAGAGCGCACTTCCTGGAGCAGACGATAATACTCAATACGGGTTTCGGTGACATTGGGTAAATCAAGAATTCCTTTCTTATAGGCCGTTTCTTTCAGACCCATCATGGTTTCCAGCTGCTTGATTTTTTGCTGCGCTGCCGCAAGGCTGGAGTTTATTTTTTCAATTTGCTGTTTTTGACTGGTTTCAAGATTAACCAGAATTGTCTTGGCGCGCTCAGTCAGATCAGCTTGCTGCTTCTTAAGCTGGATCAGATAATTTTTCTGCAATTGCAGTTGCATGCCCAACTCGCTATCCATTCTTACCAGCAGCATATTTTTATGTACGCGCTGACCGGGCTGTACATAGATTTGCTGAACAACTCCCCCTTGTTCTGAGGATTGTACCGATACAATTGGATTGTTAAGGCTCAAAAGCATTCCATTGCCTTGCACACGCAGATAAATATTTCCATAAAATAACCAGTAAACGAAACCCAGCAATAGCAAGGTCAGAATTAACAGGATGAGCCAATTGCGTGTAGAGACCACCTGCAGCGCGTCATCAAGCAGCACTGGCCGGTTGACATGCTCCAAAGCACTTTGTCGGAAAACAATAGGCTTTTTTTCCATATTAAGTATTCATAGTGGTTAATTGATTTTGGACATCCCGCAAGCGCCTGGCAATAACAGGTAATAACTGCAAGGCAATTTCAGGATAAGCCTGAATCTGGGCTTTAAAATCCCAGGCAGAGATTGCTAAAGTTTTAGTAAGTTCCAAAGCAATGGCACTCGCGGAACGAGGCAAGCCATCAATTATTGCCAGTTCACCGAGGATTTCTCCTGCTCCCAATGTGGCAATAAACAGTTTATCGGGCAGGTTCATTTCCCGAAACACCTCGACCTTACCGGATACAATGATGAAGCAATATTGAGCTGTTTCCCCTTCGCGAACCAGATAGTCCCCTTTCAGATAGGTTTTTTCCTGGGCCAAGTCAGCAATTCGCCATAAAATGCGCTTGTTCAGGGCTGAAAACAGCGATGAGGACTCTAATAGTTTCACTAAATCCATCGTCTTATCCTGTAAGATAACTTATTGATGTCACTAATTTTAGTTTAGGCTACTAGTGACAGAAAATACTAGTCTGTTTGAAAAAAACAGCTCGCCGAATTTGCTTGGCTCTTTAAATCTCTCTCTCTGTTGGGATAGGCATAAAAATTGCTAGAATGAATAAAAAAATGGAAATTAAATAATGAAAAAATGGATGGTGATTTCTGTGCTATGGCTAGTTTGCCATCCGCTGATGGCGAAAACCAGCCCAGTACCCCTTGCGACCCCTCTGGAGGCCAGCCAGTTTCAATCCTTACCGGATAGCCGGCACATTGAGGCATTTCTTCAGCAGTTAAGTGAGTATTCTCCTCACATGAAGCTGCTTCATCTTGGGCTTTCAGCGGGAGGGCGTCCCATTTCAGCCTTGCTTGTTTCCAATTCAAAAGCATTTTTGGAAAACGGGCAGCATGAGGCTAACAAGCTGACTGTGTTACTGCTCGGTTCGCAGCATGGAACAGAGCCCTCAGGCTGCGAAGCCCTGCAGAAGCTGGCCTTGGAGTTAGCCGTCAATAAGCAGCAGCAAGGTATACTGGACGATATTAATTTTATGATTATTGTCAACGCGAATCCGGATGGCCGTGATAATAACTCCCGTTTTAATGCCATAAACGGCAACCTGAATGTCGATTTTACCCGACTGGCCTATGCTGAAACTCAAATTTTTATCAATATTCTTGAAGATTACCAGATTGACGCTTTACTTGATTTGCATGAATCATCCACCAAAAAGAAAATTCTTACCCTGAAAGAAGGGTACTATGTTAATGCAGAAGCACAATACGAAATTGGGAATAACCCCAATATTAACGAGAAGTTGCGACAGTTCAGCCATGAAGTACTATTGCCGCAATTACTGAAAACCAGTGAAGAATATGGTTTGCGCAGTGAACATTACCGCGGTGAAATTTTGCAGCTTAACCAGCCGGTTAGTCATGGCGGGTTAAGAGTGAGTAACATGCGGAATTACAGCGCACTGCAGGGGGTTTTCTCGGTACTGGTTGAAAATCGTCTGGACTCCAGGGATGGGCATTATGCAACCCCGGGCAATATTGAGGTCAGGCGGAACAAACAGTACATCAGTGTGCTGAGCTTCTTAAAGGTGATTGAAAAAAATAAACAGGCTTTGCAGGCGATTATTCAGCAAGCGCGTAATGAATGGACGCAATATCCCTTACACTATAAAAGCTATCTGGCTTACCACTATAATCTGAACATGCAGCAGCCCAGAACAGCCGTTTCTTTACGCCGCGCTGATAATTTCCAGGCTGTTGAACGTGAATTTGCCAATTTTGATTATATAGAAATTGATGAAACCATTTTAATGCCTGACGCCTATTTAATAAAAGGCGGCGAAACCCGCGTACTGGATTTATTGAGCAAACATCATATTCAGGTGGAAAAAATCGATGCCGCACAAGAGGTAATTGCCATTAATCCGGCAGTGCATTCTGTTTCAATCCACTATTCGCCCATTCAGGATTTTTTTACAACCGTTAAAATTGACGTCGATTACGATCCACAGCCGCTAAGCCTTACTCCTGGTGATTATCTGGTGAATGTTTGCCAGCCTAAAGGAAAGCTTATCCCTTTATTACTTGATCTGCGCTCGATAGATAGCGTGTATCAAAATCTGAAATTTAATCCCGACTTAGCCCGTATCAAAAAAGGGGGGATTATTCCGGTAAAATTAAAGCAATCCATCCCCTGATTGTCCGGAAACTGCAAAGCGCTTTTTATCCTGCAGGCGCAATGCGGTTAATTGGCCGCCCCATAAACAGCCCGTATCAATCGCATGCAGACGCGGCACCGGGCAATAGCCTCCTAAAGCTGCCCAATGGCCAAAAACCAGATCCGCATCAATGGAAATACGCTTAGGAACAGCGAACCAGGGCAATAGATTGACCGGTGCCTCAGCAATCGTTCCCTTATAATTTAATATCAGACGCGCATCCTTATCACAGAAACGCATTCGCGTAAAATAATTGGTAATCGCACGCAACCTCTCCACACCATTCAAATCATCGCGCCATAAACTGGGTTCATTTCCATACATCGCAGCTAAATAATGCGCATAGTCAGATGAGTGAAGGACCTGCTCCAGTTCTGATGCAAGCTGAATAGCGGTTTCAAGATCCCACATCGGTGCAATTCCTGCGTGGCAAATGACCACATCTAAATCCTGATTATGAACGAGTATCGATTGGCTGCGCAGCCAATGCCCTAATTCTTCGCAATCAGGAGCCTCGAGGATTTCATAAAGAGTATCATCTGCATTTACTTTTGCATTCTGGCCAAATATTTTAACAAGAAGATGAAGATCATGATTACCCAGGGTAATAACCGGCTTCAGAGGAAGCTGCCTGATAAATCGAAGCACCTTCAGTGATTCCGGTCCACGATTGACTAAATCGCCGACAAACCATAAGCGGTCACTGCGATCATTAAAGTCAAGGCTGTCCAGCAATCTCATTAATGGATCATAGCAACCTTGAATATCCCCAATCGCATAATCGGGCATGGTGAAGAGTCCTTATACAATAATTTACCCAGGCAGTAAGCTGTGCTGATTTCCTATGGATGGCAGCCGCGGATTCTTCCACTCCCCAGCCGCATCAACATGCGCTAGCGGGGGTGGAGAGGCCTGCTGGGTTTGCTGGGTGAAGATATTGTTATAGGGAGCGTTATGAATTAACTCAAGCGAGCTGACTCTGCCTTCTTTACCGGTGGTGAGATGACTCACGGTGGCTTCAGCAGGCATGCAGACTGAGCCGTAATCTTCAGCGACCACGCCGCTATACATTTGCTGAGTTTTGCTATGCTCAAACCGAAAAGTAGATCCGTCAGGCCCTTTTCGGTGCAAGCCTAATGAAAGAAAGGCATTTTGAATCGCTTGCCAGTTTTTATACTCAGGATGTTCGCGAACAAACCATTTGAAAATATCCGGACACATAAGCAGGCCGCCGGGTACCATTAACAGCGGCGGCTTATTAATCATAATGAGGCCGCTATCCAGACCTTTCTGCAACCATTGTAAAAACTCAATACCGATTTGCTGCTCGATATCACTCACCGAGTCAGGAGCTCCGCCGCCAAAAGTGCTCACCCGGCCATAGCGGCCTCTGTTGCCATAGTGACGTGCTGCCTGCTGATTAAAATAGCGCTGCAAGGCAATCGCATTGGCGCGGATTAATATTGCGCCAAGTGTACCGGCAGAATAGGCATCCTCATTCAGCAAGGCTAGCCAAACCTCAAGCACTTCCTGTTTTGAGGCAATCCAGGCAAACCCGCTGGCGGGCATCAGTAAGCGCGCCATTAGCAAATTAAGGCGTTTGCGAAACTCAATATTGCTTTCTTTCTGGAAAGTATAGGAATAATGGCTGCCGACTAAAATCAGGTTCTCCAGCAAGGGATTCCACTGTTTAAGGTATTGCCCGCTATTGTCAAAGAGCTCTACGGTCAAATCAATTTGTAATTTGCCAATTCCCTGCAGTAAGGCTGCGGAGAGCAGAGCGTATTGCCATAATTTCTGCTCTTCTGAATAACTGTTATTTTCTTCAAGGATCATATATTGCTTGAACAAATTCAGTGCGGCTTCAGTACGATTTAAGGCATGATCGATTAAGCCGCCTGGCTGGGAATAATAACTATTGGAGGTTTCAGGCAAAAGCTGTGTGTGATTTACCAGATTATGGATGATTGTCAGGCCGATACTATCGAAGCGCGCCGATTCCAGAGCACAGTTTTCGCCAATGTGCTGCACTAACTGATTACGTTTATCTTCGGCAAGGATTTGTTCAACTGTTACTATCTTAGTTAAATCCTTTAAAGGCCGGGCTTGGGACATACGTCCTCTTCCATAACGATGAAACAAGACAACCTCCATAATCTACGAGTCTTTGAGCAATTGATTCACGGTGTAAACCAATTGCTCCTAATTAATTTTATATCATTTCCAGATGCTTACTGATGTCGATATATTCTCTGATTGAAATCTGCTCTGGTCTTCTCAAGGGGTCTATCCCCAGGTTACTTATATCATTGGCTGACAGCAGTGGTTTTAAGTTATTGGCCAGTGTTTTGCGGCGCATGGAAAAAGCCTGTGCGACTAGATTTTGAAAGCGAATGATGTCAATTTTGGGATAGGGAGAGTTTGTATACGGTTTAAGACGTACGATGGCCGAATCTACCTTGGGTTTTGGGAAAAAAGCTTCTGGCGGCACTTCAAATAAGAAATCAGCCTGGCAATAATACTGAGTAATAATGCTCAAACGCCCGTAATCCTTTGAACCCGGGGAAGCAACAAGCCGTTCAACCACTTCTTTTTGCAGCATGAAATGCATGTCCTGGATGGACGACACAAAGCCAAATAAATGAATGAGCAGCGGCGTCGAAATATTGTAAGGCAAATTGCCCACAACCCGCAGGTCAGTACCCAATTGATCATAATGGACAGTCAGGGCATCGGCGTTAATAAGCTGCAGCTGTTCCGGACTGTAGGTTTCATTGAGCAATGCGCAAAGATCGCGATCAATTTCAACTGCGGTCAGTTTGGGCAAAATTTTCAATAAAGCCTGTGTCATTGCGCCCATACCCGGGCCAATTTCCACTACAGTATCAGTGGGGCTTAAATGAATGGCAGTAATAATTTGTGCAATAATAGATTGATTTTGCAAAAAGTTCTGACCAAAACGTTTACGAGGACGATGACTCACTTTTTCACCTGAAAATCCAGTCTGCTAGTAATTGCACTCGAATTCAGAATTAGGATATCAAAGAGATAAAATTGGATGCGAGAATTGTTATCTGCTACAAACTCTGGGTTAAGTGCGTATCGAGTGATGAGCTTGCTCACCTACAAATTATCGCTCCCAATTATACAGTACTTTGTGTAAACCGCCAAATGTTTCCTCTCGGCTAGTTTGCAGCAAACCACAGCACCCAGGGATTGATAGCCGCGCGGCCCACGACAATCGCCACCAGAATTACCAGAACTGCATAGCGATCAGCAAAGTAAAGCCAGTGTTGTTTCGCGGAAATAAAGGGCGAGCGGCCTGACACCCATCGGGATACGGCAATGCTCACTGGAATATAAAGCAGGATTAACAATTCATTAAAGATTCTCGCTTCCATGAAATGCCCGACTAATAGAAGTCCGATAAAGTAAATTAAGGCCACATAGCGGATTGGCTGGTATTGCGGTGGGATATAATCATGAAAACCAAACCAGAATAAGGGTAGTCCGCAAAGGCAGTAAATAAAAAATAATAAGTTATTATCTTCCAGCAGCCAGAGCAGATTGGCTTCAAAATGCGTATGACTGGTATCACGAAAATAAAATTCACTATAAGTACCTGGCAGCTTATAAGTCAGCAATACTATTAGCAGTCGTGCTAATAGGTAAGTGATTAAAGCCAGTCCGAATATCGCCTGAACTTTTTTTAACTGTTGCCAGTGCAGTGCCGGTATTAAGAGAACCAGAAGGATGCTGCTTTCGCGATTAAAAGTGGCGATGAAAATCAAGGGGACCAACCAGCGCCACTGTTCTTTTACACAGAATAAAAAGCCCATTGTCATGAAAAATAAGGAGGCGCTGTCGGCAGGATAAAAAAACGAGGCTTCGCCGTCGATGGTAAAGCGGTAATTTATAATGGACATTAAGGGAAGCAGCAGAAGAAAAAACCAGCTTAACAGCCGAGCTTCATCAATCGAAAATTCGGTTCTCAGCAAATGAAAGAGCGCAATAAAAAAAGAGCTGACAAATAGAAGCTCCAGCAGAAAGAAGAGTTGATCGGTACCGATGGGTAAAATATAACTGAGTCCTCGGGCCAGCGCGGGTACCAGCATTCTCTGACCAAAAGGGAGTCTGGCCGTAAAATTGATCATTTCATCAAGGGTCGCTCCATCATAGACACCGGTTAATTTGACATGCATAAAGGCGTAACCGAAGATAAGGGCAATGCTGATGAAACGTAATTTATAGCGGAAAAGATCCCTGTTCATAATTCCAATAATTCAAACCACCGGATTGACCAGACTAACCGAGATCGATATAAATGAATAGTCTTTAAACGCATCTCAGTGATCAGCCATTTGGAATTAATTATGTTAGAGCACCTAATTGAACTTAGAAAACGTATGATCAGGGTGCTGATTTTTTTTGCTATCCTCTTTGCCAGTTATTTTTATTTCGCCAGGGATTTATTTCACTGGGTGGTTTCTCCTCTTTTAAATGCCTTGCCTGCCGCTCAAGGAAACCTGATTGCCACACAGGTTACCGCCCCAGTGTTGACGCCAATCGCTCTGGCAAGCAATCTCGCCTTCCTCTCGGCAACGCCGTTTTTTTTATTCCAGCTCTGGTGTTTTGTGGCGCCCGGGCTGTATCGTAATGAGCGAAAAAAAATAAAGGGAGCGATTCTTGGCAGCTTAGGCCTTTTTTTTCTGGGGATTGCTTTTTGTTTTTATGGGGTTTTGCCTTTTATGTTTCAATTCTTTATTCAGGCAGTGCCTGATGGGGTCAAAATGATGCCTGATATCAGCAATGCCCTGGATTTTATTACCCGCATGCTAATCATTTTCGGCATCTGCTTTCAGGTCCCCTTAATCTGCTTTGTACTCGTTCAGCTGGGATGGCTTGAAATCCGGCATTTAACCCTGGTACGCCCCTACATTATCGTGCTGGCCTTTACTGTCGGTATGCTGCTGACACCGCCTGACGTTTTATCACAGATATTGCTGGCAGTGCCTTTATGCCTCTTATACGAATTGGGCATTTTACTGTGCCGGTGGAAGAAACCTACTCTGAATCAAGGCGTTAAAGCCTTAAGTTGATGGTGAAGGGAATTTTCCGTTAATCCAGAAATAGTCCTGAGTAAACATTGTGAGTTGACTATCTTTATCTCGTTTGGATAGGAAGCTCACTTCGTTAACGCTGGTATGGCATAACCAACCTGTTAAATTGGAGGGGCTGTCTGCATGAAAAGCCTTAGGTGAAAAGAGAGCAATATTTTTTCCTTTCTCTTTATCTCTGGCCGAAATATATCGGAAAGCTTCTACTCCGTCTTGCCTCATATTAAAACCCAATAGCTGTGTCTCTGCATAAGAAGTTGGAGAGGTTAAAATGGATTCAAATTCAGTAAAGGGCGGCTGATCTAAAAAGACTCCCAATTTGCTTTTAATAGACACGGAAAAGGAAGAGAATTCGCTTGAAATAGAGGTACGAAAGGGAACTTCCGGGCCTAGCATATAAACAAAACGGTAATAAGCAACTTCCGCTAGTGCCGTGTAAAGATTTAATGATCCGTAAAAGAGACTTTGCTCAAAAGTAGATCCGAATCGGGAACCATATTTAAGCGGAGGATAACGGAATGCTGTTTTTAGCAGATAGTCCAGAGAATCGGTATTATCGGGAAAAAGCGGTTTAGTATGCTCAAGTAACTCTTCCAAAACACATTGCTCATGTAAATTGTTTACCAGATTCAAGGTGGCTGCTTTTTCCTGTGATTCTACAAAACGAAATATGGACGCCAAGATGGGTTTAATCTCATTTTTACCTTTAGCTTGCAGCCAAATATCGACCATTATATTTTTCCTCTGATGGCATCCAGATAATTCACTACTCTGGATAGTCCTGTTACAGTCTTCATAGCCTCCAAAGGAATATCCTGAATATGAAGGTTATTTGTCCTTAACCAGTGGTTAATTGCCTCTTTATTCCCGCCGTTTAAAGCAAACAAAGAACGGTAAACTCGAATTAATAATAAAGAAAGCTCACCTTCTTTACTTTTTGGGTCAATTCCCCCTTTCTTTAGGATTCGATTGACTGTATTACGATGGCGGCCCAGGATTTTGCCCAATTCCTCGTCAGTTAATCCCAGTTGCTCCTTTAAATTAGTGAGAGCCACTGCCAGGACATAATTTTCATTAGGCTTGGATTTAATGTTCATAAGACCTCCTTTTAGCACCATATGGGATATTATAGCATTCTTTGCACCATTTGGTGCATTATTTATAATATTGATCATACCAGTCTTCATTCATTGCCCTATGGTTCTTGCTTCCTGACAGGTTGGCGACTCTGATTACCAAAGGCTCAAGCACTGGATGAGCCAGGGTAGTGGCTAATAAAATGAGCGAGACAGCATAACGATTGAGGAGGAAGAGTCCGGCAGAGCAATAAGGCGTTTCATAAACGGGCTTATTTTGAATCCAGCGATTAACTGCAGTGCAGACCGGTAAATAAAGAAGAACGACAATTTCATGAAAGATGCGAACTTCAGAGAAATTGCCAATGAGCTGTAAGCCAAGGAAATAGAAGAGTGCTATGAATCGAATGGGTCTTAACTGCGGAGGGATATAATCAATAAAAGCAAACCACAGTATAGGCAACCCCATAAAACAAAAATTAATCAGAAAAATAGCCAGTTGCCGGAATAGCCAGTTGAAATTGGTTTCAAAATAGGTGTGGCCAAAAAACTGATCATACCATTCGGTGAGCGGGCCAGGCGAATTCCTGGTTAAATGAAGAATGATCAGCCGCGCCAGAATATAGAGCAGCATTGCAGCAATCATAGGCTTGACTATTTGTTTTCTGTCGCTCCAATGCAGCGCCGGGATTAACAACACCAGTAAAATACTGCTTTCTCGATTAAATGTGGCAAGAAATATCCAGGGCAGGAGCAGCGTCCAGCGTTTTTGTAAACACAGCAGAAACCCCATGCTTATAAAAAAAAGGGAGGCTGAGTCTGAGGGGTAATAAAAAGTCGCCGGGCCGCCAAACATTATGCGGTAATTAACCACTGACAACAGCGGTAATAACAACAGAAACAGCCAGGAGCAAACGAGGCTTGCCCGCAAAGAAAGCTGCCGCTGAAGTAATGCCTGTAAACTAAAAAAAAAGGCGGCTGTAAACAGAAATTCCAACAGAAAGAAAAGAGAGCCCGGAGAAAAAGGCAGAAAAGAGGATAAAAGTTTCGCCATTGCAGGAACAAGCAGGCGTTGGGCAAACGGCATGCGAGTGCAAAAATCAAGCATTTGTTCCAGTGTAACCTTTATGTAGATTACCGTGAGCCGGGTATGAAGAAACGTATAGGCAAGCAGCAATACAAAACTGATAAACCGGGTTTTATAAAGAAACAGATCCGAATTAATGCTCTGCGGGCTAGTCCTGGCCGACATTCTAATATGCAAAATATTACTATTGACCGCCATTTTGAGCCTGAATCCAGGGAATAGCAAGCTTAAGCTTTATGGAAATTGACCGATACTAGTAATGTAATGCAAAACAGAAGAGGAGGGCCTATGACTAAAGAAGCCAAATTTAATATCGGCGATTGCGTCAGGCATCAGAAGCACGGCTACCGTGCCGTCATTGTTGATATCGATCCTTTGTTCCAGGCATCCGGGCGCTATAACCCGCAGGCCAGTAAACGTGAGTTTGCTGCAAGAAGCCCCTGGTATCGACTGCTGGTTGATGAAAGCAGCCAGATCACTTATGTTGAGGAATGTCATTTAATCCTGGACAGGAATACAGAGCAAATTGATAACCCCAAATTACCGGAGTATTTAATTGCGGGTAAAGAAGGGTATAGGAGCTGTACTAAAAAACATTAACTTATCTCTGCCAGGTTTTTTAAGATGAGTGCTGCTCTGCCTAAGGTCTTAAATTACAGAGCAATTCCTTCCGCTTCCTACGTGCCTGGGCTTGTGCCCCATAGCCGTCAGGCTAAGAATATCTGATCCCCTCTCCACCGCGCGCAGCGGGGGAGAGGGTTAGGGAGAGGGGGCTATAAACAAGGTCGCGTAGCGATTCATTAATCATATTTCTGTGATTATGATTTATTGCCACAACAAAATGGAATCACTAACGTGATAAATTTATTAACCCCCCTCACCCTACCCTCTCCCCCACGCTGCGCGCGGTGGAGAGGGGATAACATTACTTCTTAGCCTGGCAGCTATACAATTACCCTGCGGTAATTTGAGAGCTATAATAAAAAAACAAAGTTACATAGGCTATAAGGATAGATACTCTGTGAAAGGAAAACCCGTTTCGTCTTTCTTACATAATCTGCAATTAAGCAGAGGTATACTTAATTTTGTCTTTATTGCTGCATTAATCTGCCTCTTGATAATTAATGTCTATTCCTATTATCAGCTTAGGGCTTTAGTCAAAGCCAATCACTGGGTTATCCACACCTATCAGGTGATTCAAAGTATCGACTCCTCTTTATATAGCGTGGTCGATATCGAATCTCGGCAGCGAGCGTATTTACTTCGAGGTAATGAGCAGTTTCTGGCGGATGTTGAGCCTATTAAAAAGCAATTAACCGCCGATATTGAGCAACTTGTCATATTGACTAAGGATAATCCAGGACAAAAATTGCGTGTACAGCGTTTTGTTGATTCCGTCAATAAACGCATGGAATTATTAAGCCGTATTTTGCAATTTAAATTAAGTAATAAACTGGATACGCTAGAAGGCCTTGAGCAATTGAACTTAAGTCAGAATTTGTCGAATCGGGTAAAGGATTTGGGCCAGGAGATTAAATCAGTTGAAATGGTTTTGCTGACTGAGCGAAATAATTCTGCAATAAGTCAATCAAAAGTGTTTAGCTCTATTCTAATTGTCGGCGGTACTATCAGTATTTTATTTCTGATTATCGCCTTTGCGTTGGCGAATCTGGAACTCCTGACCCGTAGACGCGCAGAACAGCATAACTTCAATACGCAGACTCGCCTGCGAAAAATTATTGAAAGTGCAAGCGATATGATTGCTGCCCTGGATAAAAATCTGCAATTCATCATTTTTAATGAAGCCTATCAGCAGGAATTCAAGCAGCTTTTCGGAAAAAACCTGACCCTGGGAATGTCCATCGATGAAGCTTTCGAGGGTATTGCCGATGAAAAACGTGCAATATCGGCTCAATGGAAGGATTCTTTACAAAACCATGAGAAACTGCTTCGTGCCGAACTTAAGGTGAAGGACGATAAATATACTTATGAGATGTCATCCAGTCTAATTCAAAACGATAATAATGAGGTCAACGGAGTCGTTCACAGCGTGCGAAACATCACCCAGCGCATTAAAGAACATACCGAACTACAACTGTCTTATGAGAAATTAACTGCTGGAATGCTGGAGTTGCAAAATAAGAACATAGAAATCACCTTGCTGGTGGAAATGAGTGACATCATGCTGGCCTGCAGTACACTGGAGGAGCTTAGCGCGGTTATGTCAAAATACTCGCAGCGTTTGTTATCGTTTGTCAATGGCGGTTATCTGTTTATTATGCACCCTTCTAAAAACTACCTCGAGAAAGCATCCAGTTGGGGAGAGCCGCATGATCAGGATCAAACCTTTGTTCCCGACCAATGCTGGGCGATTCGTCTTGGTCGTATTCACCAGGTGAATGACCCAGAGAAAGAACTGGTTTGTTCTCATATTCAGCTAAAAGAGCATGGTGACCGGGGATTGCTCTGTGTACCACTGATGGCTCAAAACGACATCTATGGTTTACTCTATATGGAAGCAAAGACAGATACTCCTTTGTTAATTGATGAAAACAAACGCTTGCTGATTACTGCCTTTGCTGAGTTAACCGCATTAGCCCTGGCTAATGTTCGCCTGCGCGAAAACCTTCGTCATCAGTCCATCCGCGATCCTTTGACGGGTTTATACAATCGCCGTTATTTAGAAGATTTCATGTTCAAGCAACTGCATCAGGCACAGCGCTCCAACTCGCCTTTTGCGATCTTGATGATCGATTTGGATCATTTTAAGAAGATTAACGACACTTACGGCCATGAAGCGGGAGATGTCGTTTTAAAAGAGTTTGGACACATCTTGCAGGAAAATATCCGCTTGGGAGATATCGCGGCCCGGTATGGTGGAGAAGAGTTTATTGTGATGTTTTACGATATTCACTTGGATGATGCAAAAATGCGTGCTGAAGCGATAAGAGCGGCTATTAATAAAACCCCGCTTAAATACGGAGCTCAGCAAATAGGGCAGGTGACCGCGTCAATTGGGCTTTCAATGTATCCTAAAGATGGAAAAACCACAGCGGATTTAATTGAGGCAGCGGATAAAGCGCTTTACAGCGCGAAAAACAATGGCAGGAATCAGGTGGTTGTCTTTGGTAAAAGCGAGAACGGCAAATTGCCGCGTTCGGTAGCAGAACCGAAGCAAATAGCTTCAAAACATTAATTAAAAATCCTCTCTCCCCTCAGGGGAGAGGGGATTTTCTCTTAAGTTAATGCCAACACGTGCCTGTGCGGAGTGACACCGCCTATACCGCAATCGGCGCTTTAATCAGCGGGTGGAACTGATAGTTCACAATTTCAAAATCCTCAAAACGATATTCAAACAAAGAGTCCGGTTTGCGCTTGATTTCCAATTGTGGTAAAGGATAAGGCGTTCTTTGTAATTGCGTTTGTGCCTGCTCCAAATGATTGAGATAAAGATGGCAGTCACCGCCGGTCCAGATAAATTCGCCAGGCAGAAGCCCGGTCTGCTGCGCCACCATATGAGTTAAGAGAGCGTAGGAGGCGATATTGAAAGGGACGCCTAAAAACACGTCAGCCGAGCGCTGGTAAAGCTGACAGGATAGATGGCCATTCGCCACATAAAACTGAAAGAGTGCATGACAGGGCATCAATGCCATTTTATCAAGCTCGCCCACATTCCAGGCACTGACCAGTAACCGTCTGGAGTCCGGGTTGCTTTGAATTTGCTGAAGAACTTCACTGAGCTGATCAATCGTTTCACCATTGGCAGAAGGCCAGCTTCGCCATTGGCGGCCATAAACAGGCCCCAGATCGCCATTACTGTCAGCCCATTCATCCCAGATGCTCACGCCATTTTTATTAAGATAGGCGATATTGGTGTCGCCTTTCAGAAACCACAGTAACTCGTGAATAATGCTGCGGGTATGCAGTTTTTTAGTGGTGACCAAAGGAAAGCCCTGGCGCAGATCAAAGCGCATCTGATACCCAAATACCGATAAAGTGCCGGTGCCGGTACGATCAGTTTTTTCGGTGCCGTTTTTTAAAATATGTTCTAATAGATTCAAATAGGTTTGCATTGTTTTACCCACCATAACCATAATCCGGCTAACAACATGGGAATGGACAATAGCTGTCCCATGGTTAGCGAATCAAATGCCAAATAACCAAGTTGTATATCTGGTTCGCGGAAAAATTCCGCAAAAATACGACAAAGTGAATATCCGATTAAAAATATCGCGGATACACAGCCTGCCGGACGTTTTTTAGCTGCATATAACCAGACTACAATGAAAAGTACAATACCCTCTAGCCCAAGCTCATAAAGCTGGGATGGATGACGCGGCTGGCCATCGCTTCCCGGGAAAATCATTGCCCAGGGCACATCAGTTACCCGTCCCCATAATTCACCATTGATAAAATTCCCGGCGCGCCCCGCGGCAAGACCTAATGGCACAAGCGGGGCAATGAAGTCGGCAACCTCGAGAAAAGGTTTTTTACTGCGGCGTGCAAATAACCATAAAGCCACAGCCACTCCAATCAATCCGCCATGAAACGACATTCCACCTTCCCAGAGCTTGAACAAAGCCCAGGGGGTACTTAATAGCTGATGCGTGTTATAAAAAAGCATATAGCCTACACGACCGCCAATAATAACGCCAAGCGCTGCGTAAAAAATTAAATCGCTTACCTGCTCATTACTCCAGTCCAGGCGATAGAGCTTAACGCGCAAGCGGGCAAGAGCCCAGGCCATAAAGAATCCAAGCAAATACATTAAACCATACCAATGAACCTTCACTGGACCCAGCGTAAACGCAACAGGATTAATAACGGGATAAGTCAGCATGTTTTCCTCAATTATAGGTTTAAACAAAGTCCCAAAGTAAATTTACAGCGGTCACCATCAGCATGATAATAAAAATAATGTTTAAGCGTTTTACCGGCAAGCGATAATTTAAACTCACGCCCACTGGCGCAAATAAAATGCTGCTTATGGCGATAGGAATTACCGCTGGCCAATACACATAGCCATAGGCTCCATAAGGCAGCTCTCTATCAGTTAAACCTGCTATAGTGAAAGCGAGACAGCCAATTGCACCCACAGCCAGGGTGCAAAGGGCGGATATCCCGGCAATTTTTTTTATATTCACCCCACAATAAGCCAGATAAGGAACAATCATCAGGCCGCCGCCAATCCCCAACAAACCTGAAATTAGCCCGGTAAGGAAGCTGAAACAGTGATTGAGCCAGGCGGCCGGAAAGCTGCCCTCTGCTCTGGACGGTAATCCCCTGCGCATGCGCATTGCCGCGCCAAGAAGAAAAACTCCGAGAAAGGCTTTCAGCCAGTCCGCCGGCAATATCCGCGCAATGACGGCAGCCAGAATAACACCGCTGACCAGACCTGGCCAGATATGGTTAAAAACAGACCAGGATACATTGGCACGTTGATGATGAGCCCGGATTGCGGCTAAAGAACTAAAAATCATCACTGCCAGTGAGCTGCCAACTGCCAAATGAGGCGCCAGATCATTGCTGATTGCCGGATTTTGTTCAAAAAGGAAAAACAATGCCGGCACAACAATAATACCGCCGCCAATGCCTAATAACCCCGCCATTAAACCTGCGAACAGACCCGTCAAGCAATAAGACAGGGCATTCAGGAATAAACTACCACTCACGTCTTGCCTGCCCGGATTAACCCACCCAGGCCTTCATTTTCAAGTGCCGTTTGCAAATAGAGCTTGATTTCTGCCGGATGCTCCATTTCCAGCACGTCCGCCAGAATTTTACGGCAACTGGCTAAAGATACATTGCGAATGATCCATTTTACTCGCGGCAGGCTGGTGGAGTTCATGCTTAAGGTGTCAAATCCCATTGCCAGCAATAACATGACCGCCAGAGGGTCGCTGGCCATTTCGCCGCAGATACTGACTTCAACTCCGGCGGCGTGTCCGCCCTCAACGACGCGCATTAATGTTCTTAGCATAGCAGGATGAAAGGATTCATAAAGTCCCGCTACCCGGGCATTATTGCGATCAACTGCCAGCAGATACTGCGTCAAATCATTGCTGCCAACCGATAGAAAGTCCACGCGTTTCGCCAGTTCTCTGGCAAGATAAACGGCCGCAGGTACTTCTATCATTACTCCGAGTCTGGGCTTTTCAATACGGCAACCTTCTTCCAGTAACTCGTGATAAGCCTGTTCAATGAGCAGAGAAGTCTCTTCAACTTCGCTTAATGTAGTAACCATCGGCAGCATTATCCGCAGATTGTTCAGATCTTCGCTGGCGCGAATCATCGCTCTAATCTGCATCAGAAACACGTCAGGGTGATCAAGCGTGACGCGGATTCCTCGCCATCCAAGATAGGGGTTATCCTCTTCTACCGGAAAATAGGGGAGTATTTTATCACCGCCAATATCTAAAGTGCGCATGGTGACAAAGCGCGGGGCGAAGGCTTTGAGAATTTGTCGATAAATAATGTATTGTTCATCTTCGGAGGGGAAACGATCGCGGCTCATGAATGGGACTTCGGAGCGATACAAGCCAACCCCTTCCGCACCAACGCTCATTGACAAACCGGCATCCATCGCAAGCCCGGTATTGACTTGCAGGGATACTTTATAGCTATCCAGAGTTTCTGCCGGCTTGTCGCGAAGGCTGATTAAGGTCTGATTCAGCTCGTGTTCTTCCTGTGCCAGTTTTTTAAATTCAGCGAGCACAGTGCGATTGGGTGAAATGTAAACATGGCCTAAAAAACCGTCTACAATGATTGCACGTTCCATCAGATATTCAGTTTTTAAACCGCGAACCCCCATCACAGTAGGTACGCCCAACGCACGCGCCAGAATGGCCACATGCGAGTTGTTGGCTCCTTTTGCCGAAACCACTCCCGCTAAATGCCCCTCTGGAACTTCTGCCAGAGCCGAGGCGGTGATTTCCTCACCTACCAGAATGGTTCGTTTTGGATAAACAATTTCTTCCCGCTGGGTGCGCTGCAATTCTGCTAAAACCCGACGGCCGAGATCGCGGAAATCGCTGGCCCGCTCTCGTAAATAATCATCCTCCATACTTTCAAACTGCTGGACATGCTTTTTGATAACGCTGGAAAGTGCAGCTTGGGCGCTTAATTTTTCTGCACGAATGACATCTTCTACTTCAGTACCTAAACTGTCTTTGTCCAGAATACGGATATAAACATCGAATAATGCATGCTCTTCTTCAGCAACCGTATGTTTCATTCGTCTGCTAAGTCTTTGCATGTCCTGTCGGGCAATTTGCAAGGCATCAAAAAAGGTGGCTATCTCTTGTTCAATGTCGTCGACATTATGCCTGGGCACTGCATCAATATCCGCCGGCGGATAAACCACAACCGCGGTGCCAATACCTACTCCCGGAACACTGCCCACACCGGTGAGAGCGGTCTGAACAGCTTCCGGTTTTTTTGCGCCGGTGAGTTTTGGCTGAGTAATCTGAACCAGCTCGCCTGTGGCCTCAGCCTGGGCGATAATGCCGCCAAGCTGCGCTGCCAGGGTGATAAGAAAGGCTTCTTCGGCATCATCAAAACAACGCTTTTCCGCTTGTTGAACGGTCAGTACGCCATACAATTTGCGATGCTGGATAATCGGCACACCCAGAAACGCTTTTAAATGTTCTTCGCCAATCAGGGGATTCTGATGAAAATCGGGATGACTGGGCGCATCCTCAAGATTAATAGGTTCTTCCCGTCTTCCCACCAGGCCGATAATGCCGCGATCAAGCGCCACGCGAACCCGATACTCTGCCATTTTATTGAGGCCGTCCGTCGCTACCAGCACATATTCGGCATGTTTGTTATCAATCAGAAATACGGATACCGCATCCGCGCTGACCGCTTTGCGTACGCGCTGGACGAGAATGGACAATGCATCGTTTAAATGGCTGGCAGTCGTTACATCCTGAACTATTCGCTTGAGTATTTTTAACATTTATCGACTTTGGTTACCTCGCTTTCGCCGAATGCCATAGGGCGTGCGTCGTTTTCTTAACAAATGCTCCAGCTCTTTCATTGCCTGGGCATATACCTGCCGTTTAAAAAAAATAACCTGTTCCTGCGGTTCGTGATAATCAATCCAGCGCCAGCTGTCGAATTCAGGGGAGTCACTAAGATCCAGCCTAAGCTTCTGCTCACTTGTTACAAGTCGCAAAAGATACCATTTTTGTTTTTGCCCAATCACCAGCGGGTCGCTGCCATGCCGCAGATACTGTTTCGGCAAGCGATATTTCAACCAGCGTTTGGTAACACCCAATACCTCAATATCATCCCGATCCAGGCCTATTTCTTCTTTCAGTTCGCGATACATCGCTTCCAGAGAGGTTTCGCCCGCAGCCAATCCCCCCTGCGGAAATTGCCAGGCATCATGCCCGTGGCGCCTTCCCCAAAAAACCCGGCCGGAGTCGTTCACCAGAATGATACCGACATTCAGCCGGTACCCGGCACGATCAATTACCATGACTAACTACTTACACTAAACTCTTAATGCTCTGATTTTTTCACAAAGTTTCGAGCCGAGCAAATAAAACTGTATTTAACTTGGTTCCAACACTAAAATAATAGCTGTTTTGCAGATTTTTGAACTTTACGAACAAGGCTGATAATGAAAAAGCGAGTTCTTATCCTCAATACGGGCGGTACCATCAGCAGTGTCAAAACCAATCACGGTTATGAACCGGCCGAGGGGTATGTGGAGCAGGCTCTACAACAAATGAGTGCGCTCACGCATCCGAGTATGCCTGAATACCGGATCAAAGAATATTCTCCCTTGCTTGATTCGTCCAACATGACTCTTAACGACTGGAATCAGATTGCCTGCGATATTGCTTCCCATTATGAACAATTTGATGGCTTTGTTATTTTTCATGGAACCGATACGATGGCCTATACCGCCTCAGCCCTGTCATTCATGCTCGAGAATCTCAGCAAACCCGTAATTCTCACCGGCTCGCAAATCCCTTTGTCGGAGGTAAGGAATGATGCCTATGACAATATTCTGACCTCTTTATGGCTCTGTGCACATCAGCCCATTGCAGAGGTTTGTATTTATTTTAATCAGCGTTTGCTCAGAGGCAATCGCAGTCAGAAGATTTCAGCCCAGCATTTTGAGGCCTTTGCCTCTCCAAACTTTCCGCTGCTCGCCAGTGTAGGCATTGATATAAAAATTAATCAGGATTTGATTTTGCCTCCGGTTAAGAAAAAGTTTCATCTGCAAACCATCAGCCCGCATTTTATCGCCAACTTCAGACTGTTCCCCGGCTTCTCCACCGATGTGCTGCAGGCTCTTTTGCAACAGCCTCTGCGGGGTCTGGTTCTGGAAACGTATGGGGCTGGCAATGCGCAAAATAACGATGCCCGCTTTTTGAAGATGCTGGAAGAAGCCTGCAGGCGCGATGTCATTATTATTAACTGCACCCAGTGTCAGCAGGGCTATGTGGAAATGAATCAGTACGCCACCGGTCACACCCTGAAAGATGCCGGTTTAATCAGCGGCCATGATATGACGCCGGAGGCCGCACATTGTAAATTGCTTTATCTGCTCAGTAAAAACCTGCCAGTGGCTGATATTAAACTGGCAGTAGAGAAAAATTTATGTGGTGAGCTAAGCAACTACTAGGGCGTGTCCCGGTCAGATGCCACTCTGAGAATGCCCGAACGATTTGTAACCGATCACGAGGGTTGATAAACTGATGAGGCCTCTGTCGATGCTGGTTTTGGTATGGCTATACCCATTGCCTCTCTGGCTTTATTAATACATTCTTTCAGATAGGCTTCAGAGACCCCTATATTATTATCCATACCGACTGTTCCTAAAGGAGCAACATAATGAATAGGAAGATCAAGGCCCACGCCATTGTCTTTTATTACCTGTACGTTACCACTTTCCAGAGCGGTTAATTGCAGGCTCACGGCAATTTTTCTGCCTTCAGGGTTATCTCTCATTTTATCTGTACCTGGTCTTCCAAGCATGATAAAAAGATTATTTACCGCGATACCGACCAGTCGTTCTTTAGCTGCGGCAATTTGCAGATTATTCACTTTATCAGTAAAGAAAAAGGAAGCAACGCTTTGCAGCAGAGTTGGATTTTTGCTTTCTGCCTGGGTATTTTTAAACAGATAATCAGCCATAAAATAATTAAATATCTGTTGCGGGTCTTTAGGTTGATCGTTAGGTATATTATTTAATCCCAGCTTTTTCAGCTTTCTCAAATAAGCGCTCGCCAATTCTTTTATATTGACAACTAACTTATTAAAGTCCCCGGGGCCAATGTTCTTCAGGCGGGCCTCTTCATTCGCCTCAATTTGTTTGTCTTCGAGTATTTTTAAAATTTTGGCAAGATAAATTTCATCATTATGGATATCTGAATTAACTGGCTCTTTTTCTTGTAGCGATGGCTCTTCTGGCTCATCAGATACTGGCTCTTTGATTTGTGATTTTGCTTCTTCATTTCCAATGGCACAAATCAGGCTGGTTAAAGTATCCGCAATGGTTCTTTTATCTTCTGCCAGTTTCGCGCGTTCAGCTGTTGGAGCCCATTTCTTTCTGGAGTCCGCATCATACAAATGCATTTGTTCTTTGATATAATCCTGCATGATCTTTAAAAATATTGTCATTGCACTACTCCTTTTAGTTGCAATTTTTTATCATATCAGTAATTTTAGGATTAGCAATACGGATGCAGAGTGTTTAATTCAAAACCGCAATAAACACTAAAAGCACTTGTTTTCACAGGAGAATTCATAGATGTCCTTACACGTTATTATTCTGGCGGCCGGCTTGGGCAAGAGGATGTATTCCTCTACGCCCAAAGTGCTGCATAAGCTTGCCGGCAAACCCATGTTGTCATGGGTGGTAGAGGCGGCACAAAGCCTTAAGCCTGAAGCGGTACATATTATTTATGGCAATGGAGGAACCCATGTTCGGGAAGCATTGTCTTCACTGGAGGTGAACTGGGTTCTGCAGGAAAAGCAGTTAGGTACCGGTCATGCGGTGATGCAGGCCTTGCCGTTTATTCCCGAAGAAGCCCGGGTTTTAATTCTTTCTGCGGATGTTCCTTTAATAAGCTCTGAAACGCTGGGCCATTTAATCCGGCAATCAGGCAGTTTTAATCAACTCAGTCTCTTGCTGGCCAATCTCGATAATCCCTTTGGATTGGGACGTATTTTGCGCGATGAGAATACTGCTATTTACGGCATTGTGGAAGAAAAAGACGCCAGTGAGCAGCAGCGGCAGATCAGGGAGATATACAGCGGCATTTGCTGTGCCAACGCCGGGGATCTAAAGCGCTGGTTGCCCATGCTGAATAGCAATAATGCTCAGGGAGAGTATTATTTAACGGATATTATTGCTTTGGCAGTACAGGAAGAACAAATGGTTCAATCCATAACTGCCCGAGATCCGGTTGAGATTCAGGGTGTTAACACGCCACTGCAGTTACAGCAGCTGGAAAGAATATGGCAGCAGCGACAGGCGGAGAAGTTGCTTTTGGCAGGTGTATCCATCGCCGATGCTAGTCGTATCGACATTCGCGGTGAATTAACTTGTGGCAAGGATGTGTCAATCGATGTCAACTGCGTGTTTATTGGTAAAGTGAGTTTGGGTGATGGCTGTCGTATTGGTCCTAATTGTGTGATTCGGGATAGCCATATTGGGGCAGGTTCGGAAATTTTTCCTAATAGTGTGATTGAGAAAAGCGAACTGGGTGCCGAATGCCATATCGGTCCATTCGCTCGCCTGAGACCTGGAACAGAGCTTGCCAGCTTCTGCAAAATTGGTAATTTTGTCGAAACCAAGAATGTTGTATTTGATGAGCATTCCAAAGCCAGCCATTTAAGCTATGTGGGGGATGCGCGCATTGGCAGGGATGTGAATATTGGAGCAGGTACCATCACTTGCAATTATGACGGTGCTAATAAACATCAGACAGTCATTGAAGACGGCGCTTTTATTGGTTCGGATACGCAATTAGTCGCTCCGGTGACCGTCGGGAGGAATGCAACCGTGGGTGCTGGTAGTACGATTCGTAAAAATGTGCCTGCGGATGAATTAACCTTAAGTGAAAATCGACAAAAAACAGTTTATGGGTGGAAAAGACCTAAGAAAAGATGAATGGAATAAAATCACCTTTTCCTAAATTCTATTGAGAGAAATCCCCTCTCCCAAGTTTGGGAGAGGGCTAGGGTGAGGGTTGATTTTAACCCTCTCTCTAACTCTCTCCCTGAGGGAGAGAGTACTTTAAGGGCAGATTATAAGATATTAATAAGCTGTAGGAAGGCTTGAATCTCTGCGTCTCACAATCTGCGAATTGAGCAGCTCATAAATCCATAGTACGAAAGGCACACCAATTAAGGTGAGAATAAATTTTAACACCCAGGCATTGGTGGCGAGATTAAACACCTGTTCAAAAGGGTACATTCCGCCAAATAACAAACTGTAGTTTATCAGGCATAACAAGGAATTGACGATGAGATTGGCTACCAGCAGACGTAAGCCCCGATTGCTGCCGTAACCTGTCTGCTTCAGTTTTTCAAGAAGAAAACTATTTCCAGCGAGGCTTATTAATAAGGTCAGTATGGTCGCTGGAATGCGTCTTGGCATGGTGAAGGCATAAAAGGGAGTCAAATCAAAAAAATCCGGTGAAGGCAGCACAGTCACCAGCATTAAGAGGCCGTCGAATACCAGTTCAGCCAGGATAATGAACAAGGCCAGCAGCAGATTGGCTTTATAGCCATATAGCTCGCCGATCAAATTACTGGCCATAATAACTAAAGGAAACACAATGCCGCTGGCAGTCAGAGTCCAGTCATTTCCAAATGAAACAATGCGGTATTCACAGGATAGAGAAATCAATGTAACGGTGACAGCGAAGCTGACCAGATAATGATACCAGGGCGAAATAAAATAAAATGATTCATTAGGAACATCGGTAGAGGCAGGTTTGGCAGTCAGGTGCCTTATTAAATAAAAAATCGCTGCAATAAGCAAAATACTCGCCGAAATGATCAGGGAGTCGAAATACATACGGCCAAAGCTTTCCACATGCGGGTCAGCGAATAAAAGAAGGAAATCAAATGAGAAAAAGGAAATACCGCCGAATAAAACAAGCAATAAGCGTTTTTTGGGCGAGGTGAGTATTGCGGGGCGCCGTGCACAACAGTAAAGATGGGGTAAATAAAAGCTGACTGCAAAGGCAATAGTAGAGGCGAAAAATTTCCTGGGAATGTCCTCAAATACAATCTGATAGGCAGTGCTGTCGCGCATATACTCAGCGGCAGGCAGATTAACGAGGATATAAATGCCTATCGAAAAGAGATACAGTGTCAGCAAGGATTGATTGAGAGCATGACGTTGCTGCACAAAGCTGCATTTGCTTAAAATGGCCAGATAAAAACAGGCGACCAGCGGGCAGAGCACACTGCTGGAGGTGATTAACATGCTCTCAAAATTGATAATCTTGAATGACACATTAATAAGCAGCATCAGACAAGTGAGCATGGAAACTGTCAGCATTAAGCAATTGCGTGACTGTTGCTGTATTGGAAAAGACATGAGCCAACCGCCCTAATTCAAACCGTTTAGAGCACTCATTGCCCACATCCGTGCCAATAAGTGCCCGGCAATATAACACTATACCAATTATTTTTGCAAGTTATTGAGAGCGGGGAATTCGGTCTTTACGAGAGTTCCTATAGCTGTGTTTTGATAAGTCAGTTAAATTGCCAATAAACCCTTTCCTCATTTAAACTACAATATTCTGCACAGGGAATTACAAATGGTTCATTTCAGAAAGCAATCTTCCGCCAAACGAGGCATGATGCCGGGATCAGCGGTGTATGTCGGTGAAAATCCGCCCAAACCCACACGCGCATTTATACACATCTATGATGAATCCAATTATCAATGCCACGAGGGCTTTGATCAGGAGCTTGTAGAAGCAGCGCTTGACGAAAAGAAAACCGTCTGGATTGACATCTTCGGTTTGCAGGATGTTGAAAAAATAAATCACTGCTGCAATGTGTTCGGGATACATCCCCTGATTGTTGAAGATATCATGAATACTCATCAACGGCCGAAAGTGGATGTCATCAATGAAGGCCTATTCATTGTCTTTCGCATGATGGATAAGCCTAAAGAGCAGGAATGCGAAGAAAGCGAGCAATTCAGTATTATTATCAAGGAAAATCTGCTGATCACCTTTAGGGAGAGTGACGATGAAGAGCTGGTTTCCCTGTACAAACGCCTGGCCATGGAAAACTCTTTAATCCGTGATCAGGTTGTTGATTATCTGGCTTACCTTTTGATGGACCAGGTGGTGGATAATTTCTTTGATTATGTGGAGGGAATTGAACAATCACTGACCGCCATCGAAGACAGGCTGATTGAGAATCCGCAAACTATATCCTTGCAAAGTCTTTATGTAATCAAGCGCCGTATCATGCTGCTTCGTAAAATCATCGCTCCTCTCCGTGATATTGTCCATTTATTAATTTCGAGTAAGGGACAATTAATCAATGCGGAATATCACATGTATTTTCGCGATCTGCATGATCACTGTTTACGGCTTTTGGAGGCAATTGATTTACAGCGCGAAATGACCAATAACATGCTGGAAATCTATCTGTCAACGCTTAATAATCGTATGAATGAAACCATGAAAATACTGACCTTATTTGCCAGTATTTTCATCCCACTGACCTTTATTGTAGGGGTTTATGGGATGAATTTTGACTATATGCCTGAACTAAAATGGCGTTATGCCTACCCCACTGTCTTATGCGGCATGGCCTTTTTAGCTGCGGCCATGCTTTATTTCTTCAAGAAAAAGAAACTGCTTTAAGATTATCACGTTCGGCGGTATTTCTGGAGTCGGAGGATGAGAGGGGCCTGAGATCTTCGGTTCGGGCCGTAGCAGAGAACTTGCCTCGTGATCGCAAGGCTTTGGCTGAGACCTCAATCGAAGAATCCTTTAGCTGGGTTGCCTTTACGTCAGCAGGCTCTTGTGACTTAAGATCTGCGGTCGGCGGGGCAGACAGCGCGGCAACTTCTTTTATAGTGGTTTCGTCTTTTTTATCTTGTTTGGCAGAGGATTCAATCTCTCTTAATTTATTCCCATTGAGATGAATCTGTGGTCCTTCTTCTCCCGGAGGTATCGCTGAGAAGTTAAAGTGGGCACGATAGACAAGCTCCATAATAGATGGATTATACAATGAAGCCATCGCTATTTTAGTCACAAAAGGAGGCATTCCCTTAATTTTCTGTAAGGCTTTAGCTGAAATATCTGGCTCATTTGAGGCCGCCCAAACTATCAGGTTTTTTCGGGTCTTGATGATAGCCTTTGTCACTGCCGGGCTGCCTTTTCTAAACGCTATCCAGTCTGCTTTAATCAGAGGGTCATTGGTAAAACTTGCCTTACTGACGAACATAGAGGGTGCTACCCAGGGGATTATCTTTTGCAGATAGGGATGATGCCAGCAGTTTTGCACAATCTCTCCTGCCTTCTCCCAATTAAAGGTGGATTTCTGCTGTTTTAACATTTCGGGGATTTTTTTCTTGGCTCCTTCCATGATTAATCCATCCACAAAAGAAACGCCTCGACCGAAAAGTAAAAGCGGGTCAACCACATAGCGTGATGTTTCATCAACGGGAGGGGGAAGATTCATATGCGTCGCAGTGGCAATCTGCATCAATACTGCAAATTTCAGCATTACATCCTGATAGTGTTCACGAGGTATTCCGGTTAAATAAAAAATCCCTTCAACAAAGGCAAAGGCCACGCCGCGCGACCCTATTCCCAGTGAGGCGGCTAGCTCCCAATTCTCCTCAAGATAGGCAGTAATATGCCGGTTACAATGCTCAGGCATTGCCATCGCCAGAATAAACTGGCCATCATAAAGAATTAATAAGACGGTAGAAACCATCTCTCCAACATAGGGAATGAAACTAATCCCCCAGATCAGACCCCGAGTTGCCCAGTAGGTGATACTGTTTTCAATAGAACCTTTGAATTTTTCCATGAAACCACATTTCTGCTGTTGGCAAATGGTCATCGGAATTGGCGCCGCCCCTTGAGCAGGGGGAGCCATTACTCTGAATGAAGCGCCATTTAATTCACTTCCTGCCGTCGAAAACTTTTTTGAGGCATCCGAAATGTGCATTAGCATATGGGTTGTCGTTTCGACATTTTTTTTTGAACGATACACGAAACCCAGCACATAGAGACCACCAATAAGGAGGGTCAGCCCAGTATTGACACTAACCAGCTGCCCTTCGTCCTCAGTGTACAAGGCTTGCAATTGCTCGACGGCTAATTTATTAATAAAACTAGCCGCAACCAAAGGAGCAACATCACGGCCCAGGATATAGGCCATATTATGGTATACTGAACGTACTGACGAATTGGTGAGGTTGTATGCCAGATCAGGAGCGACCGCCATTTGTTTGAACCCATAGGAAACGACTTTATGCGCTGAATTACCCAATCCCTTTGCAACCGTTGTCAATGTGCTATTATTACTCAACGAAGTCAGCGCATTGTTCAGACTTTTTCCCCAATTTTGAACCGTGGTTCCCAAATTTTGAACGCTGGCCATCCATCCCATAATGCTCTCCTGCAATAGTCCGAAATTTCATTCTATGGGGAAAATCTGCAAATAACCAGAGCAAGACGTTCATTTTTCGCTGAATTACCTAATACTCATGAATGGAATCAGTTGCTTAGTATCTGGTTGATTTTCATTTAAAATCGGATTCGATGGTTTTATCAGGATATTCACAGTATTGACGAATAGGGCATTGTGGGCAACGTGGCTTTCTCGCTTGACAGGTATAGCGGCCATGCAGAATAAGCCAGTGATGCGCGTCATGAATAAATTCCTTATCGACACGCTTTAATAAAGCATTTTCAACTGCTAAAGGGGTATTGCCGGGGGCAATTCCAGTGCGATTCGCCACACGAAAAATGTGTGTATCAACTGCCATTGTGGGCTGACCAAAGGCGGTATTGAGGATTACATTGGCCGTTTTTCGCCCTACACCAGGCAGCTTCTCCAATGCTGCACGCTCAGCAGGTACTTCCCCTTGGTATTGTGTAACCAGAATCTCACAGGTGGCGATGACGTGTTTCGCCTTGGTATTAAAAAGGCCGATTGTTTTGATGTACTCTTTAAGCCGCTCTTCTCCAAGCTCTAAAATGGACTCCGGCGTATTGGCGACGGCGAAGAGCTTGGCAGTCGCTTTGTTGACGCTGACATCAGTGGCTTGCGCTGAAAGTAAAACAGCGATTAACAACTCAAAAGGTGAATGGTAAATCAATTCAGTGGTTGGATGTGGATTTAAGGATTGAAAGATCTTAAATATCCTGCGGCGTGTTTCCTGATTCATTAAGCATTTCCAGTAAATTTCTATTCACCCGAAGGGAGACGAATTGTCTGGCGCAAGTTTAGCGGGTTGCCAGTTATGGAGCAACCGCATTTTTTAATGCTCCTGTGAACTCATACGGTCTGCCACATAGCGGCCTACCAACTGCCCAATTACTATCGCCAGATAGGCCTGACCGGTAAAGGATTCAAACCATGAGAGCGTTTGAGCAAAAGGGCTCAGCGGTAAAATATCGCCGTAGCCTATAGTGGTTAATGTAACGAATGAGTAATAGATGGCCAGATTTTCCTCATTCATGGCCAGGTTTGAAAAAGCCCCAGGATTTAAGCTGGAAAGCATCAGATAAATATAGGCATAACTTAGACCGATAAAAAGGTAGGCACATAAAGAGCCGAATAAAGTAGTTATATTGATGGACTTATCACGAAAAGTATAACGCAGGCAACCTGCGAACATCAGCATAAAATAGATTGCAGCAAAGGAAGAGCGGATGGTATTTAGTTGGGGATAATCAATTAGAACCAGCAGAATTTCTATGGCGGCGGTTGTTGTCAATATTGCCAGAAGTTTGAGGGAACGATTTCCAATGACAAACAGACTGGAAACGATTAGCAAAAAGAAGAAGAGGTTGGCCAGGCCTTCCGCAGAATCGGCATAAATCGCATGGATTGTTTTTGCTAAACAGAATGCTATCAGCACAAAAAATAAAAAGAGAAATCGTAAACGTTCAATCAGTGAAATAAACTGTTTCATAGAAAATCCTTTTCCATTTCGCTTTGCTCAGGAGTGTTGCGTCAGCAGTTCACGAGCATGCGAGCGTGTTTGCTCGGTAATGGTGATTCCGCCTAACATACGGGCTATTTCATTCACTTTTTCTATCTCATTGAGCGGGAGAATGTTCGAGTAGGTATGATGTGCATCGCTGTGTTTTTGCACCATAAAATGGTGATGCGCTGAAGCGGCCACCTGTGGTTGATGGGTCACACAAAATACTTGCAGTCGCTCTCCTAATTTGCGAAGTAATTGCCCTACCAATGCGGCTGTCGAGCCGCCAATGCCGACATCCACCTCATCAAATAATAATGTAGGGGTGGCGCCGCGTTGGGCCGTAATCATCTGAATCGCAAGGCTGATTCGCGATAATTCGCCACCAGAAGCAATCTTGTTCAGAGCATCAGGGGTCATGCCGGGGTTAGTGCAAACCTTGTATTCCACTTTATCCAGGCCATGAGATTGCATTTTATCAAGGGTGCTGATTTCCATACTAATGAACCCCTTCGGCATCCCTAATTGCTGAATTATGCTGGTAATTTCTTTGGCGAGCTGTACAGCATGCTTTCTGCGCGATTCGCTGAGTAAAGCAGCGGCTTTCTGATACGCCTGCAAGTGAATCTGATACTGTTTCTCAAGTTCTACTGTTCTTTGCTCGGCGTCCTTTAATTGCCGGATTTCTTCTCTCAGCTTTTCTGCATGGGCGACAAGCTGCTCTGGCTCAACATGGTATTTACGGGCAGCCTGATGAATTGCACCCAAGCGCGATTCAACCTCCTGCAAGCGCTCAGGATCCAATTGCACTGATTCGACAAATTGTTTTATTTCAGACAGTGCTTCTTCGCATTGAATCGAGGCGGTTTGCAACAGCTCAAGCGCATTCTGGATAGCGGGATGCTGTGATGGCAAATCAGCCAGAAGCTGTAGGCTCTGGTGTAAAGCCTGACTTACATTTGGGCTTTCATCGCCATCGAGAATTTGCAGAAGCTGATTGCCGTTTAGTAAATAATCCTTGGCATGATGCAAATGCTGATGTTCAGTATGCAGACTGTCTGTTTCTCCTGCTTTAAGCTCCAGATTATCCAGTTCTTCAATTTGAAATCCTAGTAAATCTATACGGTCCTGCTGATTCTCGAGTTTTTGTAATTGTTCGAGTTCCTGCTTTATTTTTTGACACTGCTTGTAATGAAGCTGCACATTCTGCAGAAGCTCAGGGTGGTTGGCATAATGATCCAGATGCTGACGATGGGTTGCGTGCTGCATGAGCGTCTGATGCTGATGTTGGCCGTGAATATGAACCAGCATTTCACTGAGCTCTTTTATTTTCTGTAATGGGAATTGATTGCCATTAATATAGGATTTTGAACGGCCTTCGGCATAAAGCAGACGACGCAAAACCAGCTCACCATCTGAATCAATTTCATGGGCTTTCAGCCAAAGCTCCGTGTCTTTTGACCCGCTGCAGTCAAAAACGGCAGTGATGTCGCAGCGTTCGGCCCCAGGTCTCACTACGGATGAGTCGGCACGTTCACCAAGGGCTAGCATCAGAGCATCAATCATAATGGATTTACCCGCTCCGGTTTCCCCGGTAAAGGCAGTCATTCCCCTGGCGAAATCAAGCTCCAGTAATTGTACAATTGCAAAGTTTTCGATGCGTAAGGTGGTCAGCATGATTTATCCCTGATGCTTGGATTCCCAACCCAATTTAATGCGTAGTGTATCATAATAGTGATAGTCAAGCGGATGCAAGAGGCGCAGGCATTGCGCATTTTTTTCAATATTCACTTGCTGCCCCGGTTTAACCAGTCTTGACTCATGACCATCACAGCTTATTCGCAGATCTGACTCATTGGAGTTACTGATAACCAGATCGATTGAAACCTGTGAATCCACGACCAGTGGACGCGAACTTAAGCTGTGAGAAAACATCGGCACTAATACAATGGCATTAAGATGCGGGTGCATAATGGGACCGCCTGCGGATAATGAATAGGCCGTGGAGCCGGTAGGGGTTGACAGAATCATCCCGTCTGAGCGGTAATGGCTGACAAACTGCTGATTGATGTAAACGTCAAATTCAATCAGATGGGTTTCATTGCCACGGCTTAAGACCACATCATTCAAGGCATTGCCCTGAAAGTAGGTATTTTCCTGGTCATGGATTCGCGTTCTCAGTAAAAAGCGCCGTTCTTCATAATATTCTCCGTCAAGAACAGGTTTAATCTGTTTCTCCAGTTCAGAGGGAAGAATATCGGTTAAGAATCCGAGCCGTCCGCGGTTAATACCAATAACCGGCACATCAACCCCGATGGCCATTCGTGCGGCGGATAGCAGGCTGCCGTCCCCGCCAACGACCACGATTAAATCCTGTTTTTTACCCATATGAATTCGGGATAGTACCGGCAGACCGGTATCGAAATGGTCTGCCGTATCGGTATCAACAAAGGTTTCAACTTGCTTGGCCAGGAAATCAATCAAACGCTGTATGGTTTCATTGACCCCCTGATTGGCTCGGTGTTGACGTGCATACAAAATTACGCGTTGAAATTTCTGCTTCATCATCTCAATGGCAAAATTAAATGTTATTCTTCAACATTAGCACGAGAACTGCGTTTACGATCGGTTTCTTTCAATTCCTTTTTACGGATTCGGATGGTTTGCGGCGTTACCTCAACCAATTCATCGTCATCAATAAATTCCAGAGCCTGTTCAAGACTGAGTTTTATTGGCGGCGTCAGCAAAATATTCTCATCACTGCCTGAGGCGCGAATATTGGTCAGTTGTTTTTCCTTGGTGACATTCACGACCAAATCATTATCGCGGGAATGGATTCCAACCACCATACCTTCATAACACATTACTTGCGGTTCGATGAATAAACGGCCGCGTTCCTGCAGGTTAAAGAGAGCAAACGCTCTCGCAGCCCCCTGACAGTTCGCAATCATCACGCCGTTGTTCCGTTTGCCGAGACGGCCTTTGAAAGCGGGACCATAGTGGTCATATACGTGATAGTTCAAACCAGTACCAGATGTGCTGGAGAGGAACTCGGTGTGAAAGCCAATCAGGCCGCGAGTTGGGATCAGATAATCGAGGCGAACACGACCTTTTCCATCGGGGAGCATATTCTGCAGTTCTCCGCGCCGTTCACCAAGTTTTTCCATAATGCTGCCCTGGTGCGTTTCTTCAACGTCAACAGTCAAGCGTTCATAAGGTTCCAGCATCACCCCATCCTCTTCGCGCATAATCACTTCCGGTTTGGAAATGGCCAGCTCATAGCCTTCGCGGCGCATATTTTCAATGAGAATGGATAAATGGAGTTCGCCGCGGCCTGACACCTTGAACTTGTCAGGATCTGCCGTATCTTCCACCCGCAGGGCGACATTGTGCAGCAATTCAGTTTGCAGACGTTCGCGAATCTTGCGGCTGGTTACAAACTTGCCTTCCTGACCGGCAAAAGGAGAATCGTTAACCTGAAAGGTCATGCTGATAGTCGGCTCATCCACTGTCAGCGGCGTTAAGGCTTCCACGTTATTAGGATCACAGAGCGTATCGGAAATATTTAACTGCTCAATACCGGTTACCGCGATAATATCGCCGGCACTGGCCTCTTCGACCTCAACCCGCTCCAGACCTTTAAAGCCAAGCAGCTGCAACAGACGACCGCTGCGGATTGCGCCGTCTTTATCAATGATTTTGACCGGTGATTTTGCCTTGATGTTGCCGCGAGTAATTCGGCCAATGCCAATGGTTCCGACATAGGAGGAGTAATCAAGCGAACTGATCTGCATCTGGAAGGGGCCGTTCTCATCCACGTCTGGCGGAGCCACGCGATCGACGATGGTTTCCAGCAAGGCATTCATGTCAGTGGCTTCCTCATCCAGTTCCAGCATGGCATAGCCATTCAGAGCGGAAGCATAAACTACCGGAAAATCAAGCTGTTCATCAGTAGCGCCCAGATTGTCAAACAAATCAAATACCTGATCCATAACCCAATGGGGACGAGCGCCGGGGCGATCAATTTTGTTAATTACGACAATGGGCTTTAATCCACGGGCAAAGGCTTTCTGAGTGACGAAACGGGTTTGCGGCATAGGACCGTCCACGGCGTCGACCAGCAGCAACACACTATCCACCATAGAAAGAATTCGCTCCACTTCGCCGCCAAAGTCGGCGTGCCCCGGGGTGTCAACAATATTAATCTGATAATCACGCCAGTAAACACAGGTGTTTTTGGCCAGAATGGTAATACCCCGTTCTTTTTCCAGGGCATTGGAGTCCATGACGCGTTCCACTTTAGGTCCGCGCTCATTCAGCGTACCAGTTTGTTGCAATAATTTGTCAACCAATGTCGTTTTACCATGATCCACGTGCGCGATGATGGCTATATTTCTTATCTTCTCAATCATAAAAAACCTTGTTCAGGACGAAAACGATGCACAGCTGCAGGCCTATAAGCCCATTTTTGCCAAAAAAACACTCTTTTTGGATTCTTGCGGCAGTGTAGTAATTAATTGTGCTTACATTATACACTAGATGCGGTCACAATCCTAATGGCGATTTGTTAGTGGCGCTTGAATAAATAAAGATGGGCGAATCAAAAAAACCGTCTTTGGGTGCGTCATCCAAGCCCGACACGTTGCTGATTTTGCTGATCAGCCTCGGCCGTTGCCTGCATGGACGCATCAGGTGTCGTGCCGCAGGAGCGGAATTGCTGGGTTAATTGTCTGATATTCGCTGGGTCAATAGGCTGACCCTGAGGAATCTGCTTAAGCAGGGCATCGGTTTGCGGGTTTTTTCCAAAAGTATTAACAACCTGGTTTTGCAGAGCCTGTATACCTCCATCACTGTATTTATCCGCGACCCGGTTAAGCATCTTGTTAAATACCGTCGTGGCCTGATCGACTTCCGCTTTGGATAAAGGTCTTGAATTGCCGGGTGCAGGAGATGGATTTCTAAGATTATTTCGTTCCTGTTGGGTCTGGGTCTTTTCTTCCTGTGCTTTTTGTATCTGCATGCGCATTTCAGACAGCTGGCTAAGCTGGGTCTGCTGTGTTTGTCTTGCGGCGCCTAATTGCTGGTTATTTAAACCATGCTCACCGCTTCTGTTATTTTTAATGACATCCTCTACACTGGTCATCTGGCCTTTGGCGCGATTAAAATCGCTGCTTGCCTGCTGCTTTTGCGAAGCGCTTAAACTGTTCACATCGGTGACATCTTTATTAACCAGATAAAGACTGCCATCATCGCCTTTCAATATACTTTTTCCTTTAGGCGCTACATACGCGGTGTCATTGAAGTCAGAAGTCGGGGTGCCGTCTGCCTTATAGGCCGATTTTTCGCCCTTGTAAACAGCAAGCATATCTTCCGTGGCTGCTACCTCCACCTGTTTAGCATTCACCTTGGCAATATCCGCTTTGGTTTGTTCCGGGGATACAGTGCCTGCCTCTTCGGCGATCTTATCCATATCCTTTGCGATCTCTTTTTTCAAATCCGCGAGCCCCTTCTCGATTTTAGCCCGTTCAGCCGGATCTTTGGGATCATATTTTTTTACTTTGTCGGCACTAGCCTGGTAGGCATCATGCTTTGCATCAATTGTCTTGGTATTCTTTTCTAAACGCTCAATCTCCCTATTGGTCGCTTCAATGTCTTTATTAAGACTATCGATTGATTGTTGCAGTTCGCCTATCTGAGCGTCATAGGCATCAATCCTTGCATCCAGTTCGGCTTCTTTTTCCGCTTTGACAGAGGCAGAATCTGTATCGGCCAGTTGATGTTGTCTGTCCTGTTGTATTTTCTGGTCAATCGCTTCCTGAATCTGAATGTTTCTTTCTGCAATCTTGTCTTCATCCTGTTGTGCTATATGAACAAGGAAAGCGGCCAGGCGCTGTTGCTGCAGCAGTTCTTCCCTCTGCATCTCTTCCCGGGCTTTTTCCTGTTCCACAGCCTGCATCAGTTCAGCCGCAACTTTCTCTTTGGTGGTATCGCCTGCCGGAGTATTCAGAAAGTTGATGACATCCTTTGCTTGCTGCAAGCCCTGCTTTCCAAGTTTGATAGAAGGGTTTTCCCCTTCAGGAGCTGGGGTGATATCCACTTTATTTAACCAGGTCTGCAACTTTTCCGCAGTAAGCTCAACGGTCTTTTGCTGTTCCGGATCGTGGAGCATTACCGAGCTCATATCCGCTTTAGGCGCCTGGGTATCTCCGAGATCAGGGCTGTCGCCAGTATCTGAAAAATCAGCACTGGAATTGTATAAATAAGAAGAACCAATAATATCCTCCGGCTCTTCCATTTCGTCCATTGTGATAGAGTGCCTGGGGCCCAGCGAGAGCCCGGCATCAGGCGTGGGCTTGGCTTCATGGCCAGGAGGAAGTTCAGCGGGTTTGGGAGGCGGATTGACGAAATTCTTGATTGCATCCAGACCGCTTAAGAGTTTGGGCTTCAGGGCATCTAAAGCCTGCCCGCCGAGCTCTTTCGCGCCTTGAGCAGCACCTTTTAGTTTCGTCTCTGCAAAATCAGTGGTCATTTGATTCATTTCAAGAACCATATTCAGCAGTTCCTGAACCACCTGCTGCATAGGCTCGGCATTCTTGTCGACAGTTACACTAAAGAAATGTCCTTCCTCTGCTGCAGGAGCTTCTTTATCGTCTTTCTCTGGAGCAGCTCCTTTTGCAGGCGCCACCGGGGCAACTGCCATTTTTGCTTTGGAAGCTTCGGCTGCAAGCGCAGCATTGGCTTCATTTTCCCGAGCTTTTTTATTGTTCTCTTCAGTCTGCGCTGTATTACTGGTAGATCCGGACATTCTTTAAAATCTCGTCAGAAACATCATATTCATTAATCATAGCATAGCCATTTTTTATGCTGTAGCCGGCGCAAACAACTATTTATTTTGATCTAAGCTGTGGGTGCAGGCAGATCGGGTACGTCTTCCGCTTCTGAATTCTTCACCGCGTCATCGTCTATGGAAGTCATTAGCGAGGAACTGTTGTCATCAGCTTCTGCGCTGACAGGATCCCCAATCTGAAAATCGGCTTCATTCATAAAAGAACTGCCAAGAATATCCTCTGGGGATTCGGGGAGTTCGCTCATCTCAAAAAGTTCATCATCCTCTTCCAACAGGGAAGCACTTTCCTGTAGAGAAGGAGTTGGCAAAGGCATATCTGCTTTTGGGGCCTTAGTTTCACCTAAATCAAGTTCATCACCTGTGTTGGCATTTTCAGGACTGGTTACAACCCCCATTGTAATATCATGATCCGCATCCAGGTCCAAGCCTTCATTCGGTTTAGGTTTGACCTCTTGACCGGGTGGAAGTTCAGCAGGTTGCTTATTATTAAATTTGTTGAAGAAGCTGGTGACCTGGGCGGCTATTGAATCAACTGCCTGGCCTCCCAGTGCTTTACCGGTAGCGGCAGCGCCTTTGATCTTATCTGCTGCAAAGTCGGTAAACTGGGCATTGAGGTCATTGATAAGGTTCATCCATTCCTGAATCATCTGCATCCAGGGGTCTGCATTTTTATCCACTTCCTGATGAAAAAAAGATTCTTCCGCGGCAGGCGCTGCTTTATCTTCTTTTTTTACGCCCGCGGTATTGGCGGGCTGTGCTGGGGCCATTGTGGTTTTTGCCTTGGCGGCTTCTGCGGCAAGCGCTGCATTAACTTCTTTATCCTGAGCGGCTTTTTTATTCGTTTCCTCGGTTTTGGAAGCGGTATCACTGCTGGCAGTTGGCGCAGGAGCGGCTACTGTACTCTCTGGCTCGGGGCTTGTTGTAGTGGGAGCCGGAGTTGAAACAGTTTCGACGGTTTCAGCGCTGCTAGACTGGGTAGTAGTACCTGACATTGTGGTAATTCTCTTGAAGTACGGTATATGTTAATCATAGCATAGCCAGTATCTCCAAAAAGAGGGCTACAAATTCTTGATGGAATCTTTACGTTATGGAGTTGTTTGTTTGTAACTAGTGTTTATTTAGTATTAAACGCATTTTTCTAATGCAGGGGCGGAGTGGGGATAATGAATAATATTGTGAAAATAAACGGTCTCTTCGCTTAAATTACGATATCCATGTACATGATCGGCAGCAAAACGGATTGCTTCTCCTTTATTAAGCCGCTTCCATTGCTGATCAATTAATACATCTAAAGCGCCGTCAATCACAATAACATGTTCGATTACGCCGGGCTCATGGCCTGCTGAATGTTGCTCACAGCCAGGGAGTAGTTCGATCTTGAATATTTCCACATGCAAATGCCTGTCGAAGGGAAACAGCGGAGTGACTTTAATAAGCTCGTCACTGTGCTCCCAGGCACTGGTACTTCCTTCGAGAAACAGTTTGGTTGACTCCTCGGCAGGTTCTTCTAAAAAAGAGGAAAAGGAAACTCGAAAGCCGCTCGCAATTTTCCAAAGAGTGGCAACGGTAGGTGATGATTCAAAACGCTCAATTTGTCCCAGCATCGCTTTGCTGACAGTGGTTTCCTGGGCTGCTTTATCAAGGCTCCATCCATAGTGTTGCCTCAACTCACGCAGGCGTATTCCAATACGCTGGTTTAACTCGTCCACAGGGTTCCCCTATTAAAGCACTCTCGTATCCGGGTGGAGAACCTGATACGAGAGTCTGATAAATAAAAACTTGAGCGTTATAACGCACAATGCTATGCTTTGGGTCCTGTGCGTTATAGCGCATCGATCATAACATACCTAGAGTGTTTTTAATAGGAATCCAAGCATGCGATCGTATTTTTCTCTTTCTCATCTCTCTGCCGGATTCATCGCGGTCCTGGTCGGCTTTACCAGTTCGGCTGCTATTCTTTTTCAGGCCGCTTCTGCTGTGCATGCTTCTACAGCCGAACTAGCTTCCTGGATTTTTGCTTTGGGAGTAGGCGTGTCGATAAGCTGTATTGGATTCTCGCTGTATTACCGCATGCCTATTCTGACCGCCTGGTCCACGCCGGGAGCGGCCCTTTTGGCAAGCAGTCTGACAGGCCTGCGTTTGTCTGAGGCGGTGGGCGCCTTTATTTGTTCCGCGTTACTGACATTTCTGGCGGGTATAAGCGGCTGTTTTGAGCGGTTCATGGCGCGTATACCGGGTGAGCTGGCTTCTGCCATGCTCGCCGGCATTCTCCTGCATTTTGGTTTGAATGTATTTCTTGCCTTACAGGATGCCCAGCTAATGGTTTTAGCGATGCTGGCTGCCTATATTCTCGGAAAGCGTTTTTATCCTCGCTATGTGTTGCTTGTCGTTTTGTTGCTGGGCATTGCGGTTGCAGCTTTACAAGGAGAGCTTCGTTTCCAGTCTCTGCATTGGAGCTTTTCGGGTCCTGTGTTTACCTGGCCTGAGTTTTCCTGGACGGTATTATTCAGCGTGGGCTTACCTCTGTTTATCATCACCATGACCTCGCAGAATATTCCCGGTCTGACGGTATTAAGAGCAGAGGGGTTTAATCCTCCTGTGTCCAGACTGATTAGCATCATGGGGGCAGGTAATTTGCTGATGGCTCCTTTTGGCGGATTCAGTTTGAATCTGGCCGCGATCACTGCAGCTATTTGTGCGAATGAAGAGGCTGACCCTGATGCCTCAAAACGTTATCGTGCCACAATCAGTGCAGGTCTGTTTTATTTAATGATGGGATTATTCAGTGCTACTATCGTCGCTTTATTTTCAGCATTCCCATCAACGCTGGTTCTGGCGGTTGCCGGTATGGCTTTATTTGGTACCTTGGCTGCCAATCTCAAGGAAGCCTTAGACAATGACAGGCAGCGCGAAGCGGCTATACTTACCTTTCTGGTTTCTGCTTCAGGCCTTAACTTTTTGGGGATCAATGCGGCCTTCTGGGGCTTGCTCGCAGGCATATTATCTTCTTTAATTATTAAACAGAGTTCTGTAGCCAAATCCCTGTTAAACGAAAAGGATCCGGAATTGTGTAATGAATAGGTTAAAAACGGGGCGTTTTCTGTTCACAGAAACGACAAGTCCTACTTTTTTTAATTTGAATTATTATCTGCTTCAAGCGGGATGGATGCCTGCCAGATTCAAATGGATGGCTCGTTTCAGTGACGCCAATCTGCAGTTTGATGAAAATGCGGCGCAGTGTCTCGAGTTCAAGCACTGCCTGAGCGATTTGGTCGCTGAATATTGTCCGCAAGTCATGATGCCGACTTTTATCATTAACGATCTGAATTGGCCTGTTATTCTGCAATTTCTTAATCAAAACAGCTTTAGAAGGCAAAATTCTGTTTGGATTTTAAAGCCTTCCTTATTAAATAATGGGCAATTTATTAAAATCTTTAATAATCTCGTTGACCTGGAAACCCATTTCTCCAGTAACCAGCGACTTGGCGGAGAGCATGTACTGCAGGAATACATTAACCAGCCCCACTTATTAAGGGATCAGCGTAAATATAGTATTCGCATGTTTCTGGTGCTCAGTAATTATGCAGGCGCTTATCTTTTTCCAAAAGGCTATCTGAATGTATCCCGCCACCCCTACACTCCTGAACAATTCAGCGATTTGCGTCCCCATCTGACTAATGAACACTTGCATGAAGAGGAAAGCAATGTCATTCAGATTCCTTCCGAGCGTTTTGAATTTTTCTCAACCCTTTATCCACAAATCCAGCAGATTATTTCCCAATTGGTTCAGGGCTTGAAGCAACGCTACCCTCAGGCCTTTACCCGCTTCACATTAAAAACATTTGCTTTATTCGGCGTGGATTTTATGGTGGATAGCAATGGACGGGTCTGGTTGCTGGAAGTTAATCACGGGCCCTGTTTTCCGATAGAAGCAGAGCATCCCTTGCAGAATTATTTATATTCTGATTTTTGGCATGCGCTTTTGAATAGTTTTGTCTTCCCCATAGGTTTAAATCTCCCCGATACCCAGATTGACTATTCCTTTTTTGATAAGATTGCCTGAATTAATCACTGTAGTTTTGAAGCGCTTCCTATGGTTTGCTGGTTTATCCATTCCGACCAGCTCCCCGAGTAACCTGTAAGACGTGCCTGAGAATAATTATAAAAATAACCAAGAAATTGATAGCGCTCAACAAAATAATGAGTCAGCTCGCTATCGGAACGGCTTGTATTGGCCAGATCATAGTAGGGGGGAACGGCGGCATGGCGGGCAATGATTTCATCAAAACTCACTTCTGCTGCATTATTTAACATATCATACATCACTATGAATGTTGTGGAGCGTCCTTTCCCTCCACGACAATGAATATGAAGCCAGGTTTGCGGCGGCAAATGATCAATAAAGCTGACAAATTCATCGACAATTTCATCAGTGGGTCTCTGATGGTCACTTACTGCTAAACGGTAATAGACGAAGCCTAAACTGCTCACCAGTTGCTTCTCATTGCTCAAAGATTCGATCTGAACTGTCGAACCCGCGTCAAAACTCTGCTCGATGAATTGATCAGGAGTCAATATTCCAGAAATAACTTCCGATTTACCCAGATCTTTAAGCCAATCCAGTTCTGCCTGTTCCGCTTGTTCAGTGGATTTACCCAGGTTGATCCAGTTATGAGTGTCAGAAAGAGTGATGGAATTACCATTCAGATAGGCATGGTTTTCCTGTCTTAAATCCAGAACGATGCGCTGCGATGCTTCGTCATTGCTTTTTGCGGTGATATAGCTTGCCAGTTGAAGCCAGCCTTGCAAATTGGGATTTGCACTTGCAGAAACCCACAATGCTGAGGGCTCTTCTTTCTTAAATTGAATAATTTGCGATAAATCCCGCATGGAGGCCAACGCGATAGTCTCCGGCATAGTATCCTGAATCAAACAGGGGTTTGCTGTAGTTCCATCACAATCTGGCTGATTACTGGCATATAAATTGAGAATCAGGAAGCTTAACAGGAATGCGAATATGCGTTTATACATTGCAACACCCAAGCGATGCAAAATTTCAGTTTAGGAAAAAACAGAGAAGGGTTCAAGTACAAACTATTATTTAACTTATTGAAAAATAATATAAAAATGCATAATTTTTTTATGTTCTGCGCGTTAAAAAGCTGCTATTCAAATACTTTATTCAGCATGGTTTTTCTTTCGGCTCATGCCTAAATTTTAATCTTTTGGTATGCACTTTGCTAAACTTTCTATGACAAGTACAAAAAAAGGAAGCCATTCATGAAGAAGTTGATATTGCATCCCACAGAACTTAGTCAATGGCATGCATTGGTGAATGAAGCGCAAGCCTCAACGCAGATGGTCTTAAATGAAACCACTGAAAGTTATCTGGTTTTTCTATTAATGCGTTTTTCACAAGGCACTAAACTGATTGAATCGGTAATTGCGATGGATTTTCTCGAGTCCATGCATTCCACTCGGCATAAGCAGGTTGAATTGCTAAGAGATGTAGGGGATAAGAGCTTATTATTCTGCGGATTGTTTCCCGGAATGGCTCAGAAACGGCATGTCAGTCTCCGTTATTTTTCAGATATGGGGAAGGCCGCTTATCTCACAGTGGGTGAGCTGCAGGAAAATCAAAGCGCAGAATTGTATTTTCAGCTCAGTTATGAGTTTTTAACCTTGCAGCAAATATTGCAGGCGATGCGTAGCGAATACTTAAATATTCAGCATGCGGACAGCATCGTGTTGTCAGGAAAGGAGATCCCTTTGCAATAAAAAACGAGTGCTTCAAAGACAGGCTTTCTCAAGCCGGTCAGGGCAAGAGAAAGCCAGGCGCTCACATTCCATAAAACTGATAGATAGTTTTACTTAAACGCTTCACCAGTTCATCCATTTCTTCTTCGGTGATAGTAAGCGGCGGTAGAAGCCGAATAACATTCTCAGCTGTCACATTAAATAGAACTCCATTCTCCAGGCCAATCAGGCGGGCGTCGCTGGCCGGTTTGTCAATTTCGATACCAAGCATCAGTCCGCGGCCACGAATGGCACGAATTCCCGGATGCTCATGCAGACTACGCATCAGTTTATCCTGCAGCTGCATTCCATCATGAGCCGCTTTTTCACAGAGCTTTTCTCTTTCGATTACATCCAGAACAGTAAGTGCTGTTGCACAAGCTAATGGATTGCCTCCAAAAGTGGAGCCATGATTTCCTGGCTTAAACAAGTCGCAGGCCTTGCCGCTCATCAGGCAGGCTCCAATGGGTATGCCATTGCCAAGTCCTTTGGCTGTCGTCAGAATATCCGGCTGAATTCCGGCGTGCATGAAAGCGAACAGTTTGCCGGTTCTGGCATTTCCTGTCTGGATTTCATCGAGAATCAGTAACCAGTCATGCTGATGGCATAAATCGGATACTGCGCGCAGATAAGAGTTTTCTGCTGGAAAAATGCCGCCCTCACCCTGAATAGGCTCAAGCATGACGGCAACGATATCATCGCGGTTTTCAGCAATGGTTTTCAGCGCCTGAATATCGTTAAAGGGTGCGCGGATAAAACCTGGTACCAGCGGCTCAAATCCTGCCTGCACTTTTCTGCTGCCGGAAGCGGTTAATGTTGCCATGGTCCTTCCGTGAAAGGCGCGATCCATAACAATGATTGAAGGGGTTTCAATTCCCTTTTTATGCCCGTATAAACGAGTCAGTTTGATAGCTGCTTCATTGACTTCCGCCCCCGAGTTAGCAAAAAATGCCTGCTGCATGCCGGTCATTTTGGTAAGCCGTTCAGCCAGAAGTTCCTGCTCTTTTATATGAAACACATTGGAAGTATGTAAAAGTTTTGCCGCCTGATTCTGAATGGTTCGAGTGATATCAGGATGCGCATGTCCCAGTCCACAGACGGCAATGCCGCTTAAGCCATCCAGATAGGCTTTTCCATTCTCATCAAACAGCCATACTCCCTCTCCATGAGTGAATGAAATTGGCATTGGGCTGTAACTGGTTATTATTGCCATGATATTCCTTTTCCGGGTTATTCGAGCTGCTGCATGGATTAATGCAGGAATTGAGAGATATCGGAGCGAACGAGAACGATATCGATCGCCCCTAAAATAGCAGTATTTAAATTAAAAATGAACTCCTGAATTAACGCATGTTCTTGCTTACGAAATCCCAGTTCACCAATGACCAGAATGCGTTCACATAATCCGGTCGCGCATTGCGGTAATCGATATAATAGGCATGTTCCCAGACATCGCAGGTGAGTAGGGCGGTTAAATTTTCCGTCATCGGCGTACCTGCATTGCTGGTACTAATGATCTTGAGATCGCCGGCATTGTCCTGAACAAGCCAGGCCCAGCCAGAACCAAAGGTAGTAATCGCTGCCTGGGTAAATTGTTCCTTGAAAGCTGCAAAAGATCCAAACGTTTTGTTAATCGCTTCGGATAACTGTCCAGCAGGCTCTCCTCCACCCTGTGGGCTCAGGCAGTGCCAGTAGAACGTGTGGTTCCACACCTGGGCTGAATTGTTAAATATACCGCCTGTTGAGTTTTTGATAATTTCTTCCAGAGACATGGACTCAAACTGGGTGCCGGGAATTAATTTATTTAAATTGGTAACATAGGCATTATGATGTTTACCATAGTGATATTCGAGAGTTTCTTTGGAAATGTGGGGTTGCAGAGCATCCATTGCATATGGAAGTGGAGGGAGTGAAAAAGCCATGATTTCTCCAATAAGTAAGTTGAATGGGTAAGTGTAGCAGGATGTTGAGCATATTCAATTAAATCAAAGCTCTCAATAGAGGAAATGATGAGAAGGGCCGGGGGATCTGTAATAAAAATTGATTGAAATGACCGGCCTGGATTGCTGTTCAGTTGCTAATTGAACTTATTTTCGCCATAATTATGTTTTATCGAAACTTTTTTAGGTGCCTTTGTGGAAATTTCAGTGGATGTTATAAGCAAAATTAAACAGCAGATCAAAGAGAATGCTATATTACTTTACATGAAAGGCAGTCCCAAAATGCCCCAATGCGGCTTTTCGGCCCGCGCTGTCCAATGCATTGATGCCTGCGGCGTTAATTTCGCCTACGTGGATGTGCTTGCCAATCCCGATATCCGACAGGCTCTGCCGCAAATTGCTGACTGGCCTACATTTCCCCAGCTCTATGTAAAGGGTGAATTAATCGGAGGATCTGATATCATAGCCGAGTTATATCAGCAAGGTGAGCTGGAAGCGATCTTGCGTGAAGCAGTAACCTCTTAAAATAATAAGAATTAAGCACATTGCGATGTGCCGAAAAAGGAGAGCAGGAATGAGTGTTTTAGTTGGAAGAAAAGCCCCTGATTTTACTGTGCCTGCAGTGTTGGGCAATGGTGAAATTACTGATAAATTCAATTTACACAGTGCTTTAAAAGATCGTTACGGGTTGATATTCTTTTACCCCCTCGATTTCACTTTTGTATGCCCGTCTGAATTGATTGCTCTTAATCACCGTATGAATGAGTTCAAAGCCAGAAACGTCGAAGTAATCGCCGTGTCAATTGACTCTCAGTACACCCATAATGCTTATCGCAATACGCCCACCAAGCAAGGTGGTATTGGCGCTGTTGAGTTCACTCTGGCTGCGGATATGACGCACACCATCTGCCAATCTTATGGTGTCGAGCATCCTGTGGCTGGTGTCGCGTTCCGTGGTGCCTTTATCATCGATAAAAATGGTCTCGTCCGTTCACAAATCGTTAATGATTTACCAATCGGCCGCAACATCGATGAAATTATTCGCATAATCGATGCAGTTCAATTTTTTGAAGAACATGGCGAAGTATGTCCTGCTGGCTGGGAAAAAGGTAAGGCAGGTATGAAAGCTTCACCAAAAGGAGTCGCAGAGTATTTGTCTGAGCATTCTGACAATCTCTAGCAATAAATGCGGAGGATTGCTGGTCCTCCGCTATTTCAATTTGTTTTTCTCCAACACCTACAAAGGCCGATTAACTGTAGTTTGCCGTTTCTTTTTTGTATTTTTTGAGGGAGATGAGTTTGGGTTACCTTCGAATACATAACCCATTATCTCGGCTTTGGGTGTACGCATAGTTCCACCGGATAAATTTTCCAGATTTTTATCGGTAATCTTTTTGTCTTTTGCGGTGGTTTTGGGTGTTTTGGCCATACTAAATTACCTCCAGTACTAACCTGATAATTTTTGATCTCTCATAAAAAAATTGTATCAACAATTCAAGAAATCAATCCTAATCCGTTCAGCATCAATCAACGGCTTTTCTTTTTCCCTTTATTTTTTGTATTTTTTCCTTCCTTAAATCCTATAACCTGGATATTCAAGCCGCCTGACAATTTTTCCAGATTTTCATCCGCTATTATTTTGTTTTCTTTTGCATAGGTTTTACGAGCTTTGGCCATGGCTGATTGCTCCAGAAATAAACTACTCATATTGTAAATAAAATATAGTAGTTGTTTAAAAAACAATCAATTTTCTGGTTGCGATTCGATGAATAAAAGGGGTATAAACAGGATGCCAACGGATTTCCCGCTTTCACGGGAGGCCGAGAGACGATGTAATTACTTCGAGATTTTATTTACCGATTAGAGACAGAAACTCAGCCCGGCTGCTCACATTTTGACGCATATCGCCTAACATAACCGAAGTCAACATGCTTGAATTTTGTTTTTCCACGCCGCGCATCATCATGCACAGATGTTTGGCTTCAATGACTACTGCGACACCCTTCGCACCCGTAATGGATTCGATACAACTGGCAATTTCCATAGTTAAACGTTCCTGAATCTGCAGACGGCGGGCAAAATATTCCACAATGCGAGCCACTTTGGACAATCCCAATACCTTGCCGTTTGGCAAATAACCCACATGGCATTTGCCCAGAAATGGTAAAAGATGATGTTCGCACATAGAATATAATTCAATATCCTTAACAATCACCATCTCGCTCATGTCTGACTCAAATAGGGCGTTGTTAATGATATCCTGGAGATCCTCATTATAGCCTTTAGTCAGATATTGAAAAGCAGTGGCTGCTCGTTTTGGAGTATCTCTCAGACCCTCACGATTAGGATCTTCACCAATTTCTTCAAGTATTTTTGTATATAGTTCATGCATTGACAATGTCCTAACCTGGTGGCCAAGTCATTTGACGGCCGCCAAGAAGATGTAAGTGAATGTGGTAAACTTCCTGCCCTCCACCTGAATTCACATTAAAAACAAGCCGATATCCCTGTTCACTTAAATGTTCTTTTTTAGCCAGATTTTTGGCGGTCAGGATCATTCTTCCGAGGAGTTGCTCATCCTTGCTGTCTGTGTCATTAATTGTAGCAATATGCTGCTTGGGAATGACCAGAATATGAGTCGGTGCCTGAGGGCGAATGTCCCGAAAGGCCATGATCTCAGGCCCGTCAAAAACGATCGTTGACGGGAGTTCACCTTTTGCAATCTTGCAGAACAAGCAATCCATAGTTTTCCTGAATTTGGCTTAATAAATGATTATACTCCGAGATGGCAGGCACTTCAAAGTTTACTGCTTGAGAGTGACTAATTTTGCCTTTTAAAGCACTTTTTAGCATAATACCTGCGAAAAAATTTTTTGGATGAAGAAAATGGGCTTAATGCGGATTAATAGTGGTCGAGACATACCCAATGAAATTAATGTGGTAATTGAAATTCCTATGCATGCAGAACCGGTAAAATACGAAGTAGATAAAGAGTCCGGCGCTTTATTTGTCGATCGATTCATGGCAACGGCCATGTATTATCCGGCAAACTATGGTTATATCCCGAATACGCTTTCGGAAGATGGTGATCCGGTTGATGTTCTGGTAGTTACTCCTGTACCTCTGATCAGTGGATCTGTGATTGCCTGCCGTATACTGGGCATGCTGAAAATGACTGATGAAAAAGGGGTAGACGCCAAGCTTTTAGCTGTGCCGGCTCACAAGTTAACCAAAATGTATGAAGGCGTTGAAACCTATCAGGATTTGCCTAAGCCGCTGTTGCTTTCTATTGAACATTTCTTTGAGCATTATAAAGATCTCGAAGAAGGGAAATGGGTGAAAGTCGATGGTTGGGCTGGCATCGAACCGGCCCGAGAGGAAGTGTTGTCCAGCGTTAAACGCTATGATGAACAACAATAATAACGCTTAAGTCTGAATATCTGCCTTTGAATGCAGGGCCATTTAAAGGCAGTTTTTCTAGAAATCCACAAGAAAACAGACTATTTCTGATTTTTCAACCTGTTTTGCAAAAAATGCGTAGAGCCTTTAACGAGGGCTTAAATCTCAATCGATATCATTGTAATCAAGTGAACGCTAATAGTGCTTACTGGCAACCTGTTTATTAGGAGACAATGATGAACACAAAAAAATTGATGATGGTAATGGCTGCAAGCCTGCTCTATGCCGTCAACATTCCAGCCATAGCTGCAGGCAACGGTAATCAGGCTGAGTTGTTTTTAATTTCTGATCCGCATATGGATGTCACGCTTCGCAAAACAACCAATATTAATCCGCCGGCTGATCTCAGGAATGAGTTGGACCAACGAAGCTATCAGACACTAATCAGTAAACTCGGAGAACAGGTTGATCTGAAGAGATCTGCCAATCCTTCTGTCGTGTTACTTGGCGATTTGCCGGCTCATAATGGCTATAGCCGTAAAACCTCCCGGGATGATATTAATGGCGTTTTCGAAGCGCTTCAGGAAAAGATAAATCCTGCTCCTTTCTTTTCCGTGTTTGGAAATAACGATTCATTACAAAGAAACTACGGTCCATTTAGTTATCGTGATGATTCAGCCTATACGCTTTTGCAAGCAATAACCGGAAATGGCAATGGCTTTCTTTCAACCGGGACTAAATGCCCATACAAGGGTCAGGCCTGTATTAGCAGTGAAAATAAAAAATATGGTTATTACTCCGCTTATTTAGGTGATCATCTCAAAATGCTGTCAATAAACAGCGTGTTATTTGTGAACAGACCCAGTTTTTCTCCTTCACGCGAGGGTGCCAGGGAAGAAATGCAATGGCTGGAGAGTCAGCTGAAATCCAGTCGTGCAAAAAATAACAGTGTGGTACTTGCAATGCATGTTCCTCCACAATCCTGGGAAACAGACTACCAGAATTCATTCAAAAAAATAATCAAGGCTTACCCTGAGGTCGTCATTGGCATGATGGCTGCTCACTCGCATTATGATGAAATTCACGCAATGGTCGTTGGCAACAAAAGCTATGTAATCCCCATCGTTTATTCAGCAGGCCTTGGCGTGGACCATGGAAATGCTTCCTCCTTTAAAACCCTGAGCTTTTCAAGGTCAAATTCAGGCAGTGCATGGCGATTAAAAGATTATGTAACCTATCATTTCATCGGAAAAAATGCGGATAGCAGCAAACTTCTGCCTTATTATGACTTCACTCAGGCTTTCTGCGGAAAAACAACGGGAGAAACCGTGAGTGAGTGTCTGAAAAAACACATCAGCAATAATAAATTTGATGGCAATACCAGTACCTTGATGAGCAAACATTACACTGCAGGTAATCCAAATAATAACAAACGAACTGACCCTTCTTCCAAATGGATTATGGTAGTTAAATAAGTATAAAGTCCAAGAAAATTCTGCAATTGCCTGTAGGTTAGGCCCTTGGCCCAACATTGAATTCTGGAGTGGTTCAATGCCTTTGCGTGTGCCAAGGGTCAACCTACAATAATTCCTTAACTAAATACTCTTTAAGCCTCAACCTCTTTTCTTGATACGGCATGCTGGGCTTCCAAATCCGTTTGCAAGACTTTCTCAAGTTCCCAGTTCACTTGTCTCGAAAAGTTGATTAAAGTCGACTCCTCATCAAAAAAGGCAAAGGATTTTCTAAGTGAAGCGTCATCCAGTTCGGCAAACATTTGCATTTTTTTTGCCATGTGTTTGGGGTTGTGTCCAAGCTCAATCATAATATCTTTTGCCATATTAAGCGCTGAATCAAAGGTATCCCGTTTGAAGTAATCCACACCGAGTTTATGCAATTCATAGGCATGCCGGCGGTTTCTGGCGCGCGCAAAGATTTTTAAGTGGGGAAAGGTTTCTTTAGCCATCGCGGCGACTTCAAGGCTTACTTCCGGATCAGCCACTGCAATAATTAGCAGTTTCGCATGGGAAGCGCCGGCATTCTGGAGTAAATCAAGACGTGTGGCATCGCCGAAATAGCCTTTGAAGCCAAATTTACGAAGCAGTTCAATTTGCTCAGGATCCCTTTCCAGAATAGTCAAAGGAATTTTTTGTGCAGTAAGAAAACGTCCGATAATCTGGCCGCAACGTCCATAGCCAGCCAGAATAATAGGATGATTTTCCTTGATGGTATCGAATTCAGGCTTTGGAATCCGGCTCATAAACCGGGGTACGAGAATGTGGTAATACAATAGCATCAGAAAGGGCGTTATGGACATTGAAAGCGCCACGACTAATATACTCAACTCACTGATTTGTAGAGAAATAACTCCAAGTGAGGCAGAAAACTTTAAAAGAACAAACGCAAATTCCCCAACCTGAGAAAGCGAAAGGGCAAAACCAAGGTTTTGTAATCGGGTTAATCCAAAAGAATAGCCAAGTCCGATCAGAATGACTGCTTTGATAATCACAATCAGGAAAACTCCGGTGAGAACCGATGCCGCATGGGAAGACAGCAAATTGAAATTCATGCTCATGCCTACCGAAATAAAGAAAAGACCCAGCAGCAAGCCTTTAAACGGTTCGATATCAGTTTCCAGTGTTCTCTTGTATTCGGAGTTAGCGAGAACCACGCCGGCGACAAATGCTCCCAGAGCGGGGGAAGCACCGATGGTTTGCATTAATAAAGTGATACCGACCACCAGAGCCAGCGAGGTTGCAGTAAATAATTCGCGCAGATTGGTACGGGCAATCATTGAAAACAGATGACGTGAAAAATAGTGACCGGAGATAACCAGCAAGCTGATGACGGTGGCGACGGTAATGGCATGCGCCCATTCCGGCAAGTTCAGAAAACGGCTTGCATGAGCTTCGCTGGCAGCAGCCAGGCCGGGCTCGGCTGCCAGTAAGGGTAGAATAATCAATATCGCAATTACGGCAATGTCCTGAAATAATAAAACGGCAAAAGAGGTTTCGCCTTCAACAGTCCGCAGCAGGTTTTTTTCTTCCAGCATTTGCAAAACCAGAGCGGTTGAGGACAAGGAAAAAGCCATACTTAGAGCGAGGCTGGTTTGCCATTTAAAGCCCCATAAAAGACCAAGCATGGTCAGGACCAGTGTGGTGATGCCCACTTGCAAACTGCCCAGGCCGATTATGGCTTTTCGTAAGCGCCAAAGCATGGGAGGCTCAAGCTCAAGGCCAATCAGAAAAAGCATCATAATGACCCCGAATTCCGCGAAATGCATAATTTGCTCGGCATTACCCATAAGCCGCAGACCATAAGGACCAATAACGATACCGATTAAGAGATAGCCCAGAACCGAACCCAGCTTAAAACGGCTAGCGAGCGGAACAATAAGGGAGGCCGCCGCCAAAAAGATGAACACCTGGGTCAAAAGCGTATTTTCCATGATTAAAATCAGGCGAATAGAAAGGAGATATTATAACTCAGATGTGAATAAACAATCAGTGTTAAATACCTGCAATTTACTGTAGTCTTAAATGAGCAAATTTTATTCAGCATATCCATTATTTACAAATGCGAAAGAGTGGCGTAGAGTGATGCATTTTGATAATTTATTTTAATTCGTTTAAAATAAATAGCTCATTTTGACCATTAATTATTCAATAATTAAGATTTTCTTAAGCTAAAGCCAATATAATAGCTTCAGCAAGTGTGGACCAGCAGTGAAGGAATGTAATGAGTAATAAGCATGCGCTTAGCATTTTTAGTCTGACAATGATTACTGTAGGCTCGGTAGATAGTATCCGGAATTTACCTGCAACGGCCTTGTTTGGCAGCCAGCTGATTTCCTTTTTCTTTCTCGGAGCTTTATTTTTTTTAATTCCTACCGCGCTGGTTTCTGCCGAACTGGCTTCCGGCTGGGCCAAACAGGGCGGCATTTATATCTGGGTTAAAGAGGCTTTTGGTAAAAGAGCCGGTTTTCTGGCCATCTGGCTGCAATGGATTGAAAATGTCATCTGGTATCCTACTATCCTTTCCTTTGTTGCAGGAACAATCGGTTATCTGATTAATCCGGCAATGGCGGACAATCCTTATTTTTTATGGCTGGTGATTGTGTGTTCTTTCTGGGGAGCAACTCTGGTCAATTTGCGCGGTATGAAATCATCTGCTCTGTTTAGCAATATCTGTGCTATTTCTGGTCTTTTGTTGCCGATGGGCTTAATCATTGGCCTGGGAGCTGTCTGGCTGGCAGGCGGCAATCCTCTGCAAGTTCAGTTTGACTTGCAAAGTATCAGCCCGCACTGGCAGGATCGCTCCATGTGGGTTTCGTTAACGGCGATTATGATGTCATTCTGCGGGATAGAAATAGCCACGGTACATGCGAATGATGTCAATAATCCGCAGCATGCCTTTCCTCGTGCGCTTATTTACTCGGTCCTGATCATTCTAAGCACCCTCATATTAGGTTCACTGGCTATTGCTGTGGTATTACCTAACAGCGAAATCAATCTGGTGGCCGGGATTATGCAGGCGTTCAACGCGTTTTTTAAGCAATATCACCTGGTGTGGATGATGCCAATAGTGGCTTTGATGCTGGTTATGGGTGGTCTTGGCGGCGTTAGTAACTGGATTATTGCGCCTACCAAAGGACTTCTTGTGGCAGCCCAGGATGGTAATCTGCCGATGTTTTTTCAACGCACCAATCGACAAAATGCCCCAGTGGTGATGTTGATTACCCAGGCAGTTATTGTCACGCTTTTATCAACCCTCTTCCTGTTTATGCCCAGTGTGAATGGTTCATACTGGTTATTGACGGCTCTCGCGGCCCAGCTCTACATGCTGATGTATTTAATGATGTTTCTTGCAGCAATCAAATTAAGATTCAGTGCTCCGGATCATTATCGCGCGTTTCGCATTCCCGGAGGCAAAGCGGGCTTACTGTTCGTTAGTTCAGTTGGCATCATTGGAACACTGGCTACCCTGGTTGTCAGTTTCATGCCTCCGGAAAATATTAATGTCGGAAGCACAGGCCGTTATGAATTGACTTTAATCCTTGGATTGCTGTTGATGTGTTCTCCACCGTTAATCAGTAGTTTATGGCAAAGCAGAGGTCAATTTAAAGCAGCTCAGGCTGAGGGCTTATCTTAAGGTTCTATGCGCCTGGCAATGAAGATAGAGTATAAAACCGTCATTGCGAGCGTCAGCGAAGCAATCCAGCTCCTAACCTTGTCCAGACTTCGATCTGGATTGCTTCACTGCGTTCGCAAAGACGGCGGGTTTAGTTGTTTGGTTCTGAAGTTATCCCGTATAACGCTTAAGTAACTCATTATTAATGTCTGTTTCCTGGACATGATTGCAGTGTTCAATAGTACTGACTACCCGTCCAACATTTAATTGAAAAAACGAATACAGACCCGTGTCCGTTCCTCGCCGTAATGGGATTACAAAATCAGTGATTTCCTCCTTCTTTTTTTCCTGCTGTGGATGCCGCCAGAATCTCAGCTGATGGGAGGTGTGAATGAATGTTTTTTGAAGATAAGGGTTCAGTTCTTCAACAGTGACCTGAATGTCTTCGATGTCCAGATTGTTTTTCTCTAAAAACTCAGCGCAGCTTAAACCCTGCAGCTTTCCATTTTCCAGATCACCGCCAATATCATACCCCTTAAGTTCCATCGCCTGTCTTTTATAATTCCAGGCAATGCTCTCCGAAACAGCGTGTACAATTAACACAATTGGCAAAACCAGAGTTGTAGCCGCACCGCTGATGATTGCGCGGAGAATGTAGAAAGCGAAAGCCCATCTCCAGGGCAACACATTTTCAAGAAGCCGCGGTATGAATAAGCTGGCATAATCATAGATGCCTACATGGTTCTCATTACCTGCAAAAATGAAGTAAGTATCTTTTATTTTTTGCGAAAGGGAGGTTCTCAAAGTCCTGGCGTGAGGGGTGCGTTTTGCTTCCTGGATCCCTGAGAAAGGGTTAAAAAAATCAACGGCCATAGGGGTTGAAATTTTGAATAAAAATTCAGTGTATTAATGCCATTCATTTTTGTCAATGAAATGACAAGAATTCTGATCCTCTTTCGGCGTAATTGACAATTTTCAATCCTCTTCCTAAATTTAATAAAAATGCCCAAGAGATCATATGGATATCTATCGAGCCTTGAAGCCAGGGATGACGCTGTGTTTCATTTTACTGATTTTCTGTAATTCTGGTTTCTGCTCCTCCCTGATTGTTGGGGTCACAGTGCCGGGGCTTCCTATTGTCCAGAAGGTAGATAGCGCTCGAGGCTCATATTATTTTGGTTTTTGCATCGATATAATGAATACCATTTGTAAGCAGATCGGAAGACGCTGTGAATATAAGAGTGTGACACTGCATAATCAATTCGAGCTGCTCGATAACCGAAAAATCGATTTGCTGGTTATGCCTAACCCCTATACACCTTTTGAGCTGGATCAATATGCAGCCAGTATTCCCTATGCAGTCAGTAAAATGCAATTTGTCGCTTTGCAAAATAGTGGGATTGACAAGTTAGCGGATATCAAGAATAAAAAAATTGGAGCAATGAAGGACACATTTTATACCTTATTAGTAGAAAGTCCTTATGGGAATATTAACAAGATTATTGCCTATAACAGCATGAATGATCTGATCTCTGATTTGGCCAATCATAAAATCGATGTCATTGGGTTGAACGATGTAGTGGCTTATATGTTTATAAGTAACAGCATTTACAATATAAAAAATGTGGGAAAGAGCATTCAATTAGGGGAAGGCTATGGCATTATCGGCCTGCCTGACAAAGCCCCGCTGATCGAGAAAATTAACAGGGCCATCTTTAACATAGAAAATGACGGCACCTATACTTCAATTTATCATAAATATTACATGGGCGATGATTAAACCAGTAAAGGCGCAAATTTATCCGCGGGGAGCCGCATTGCTGGATTTTTCAGTCAATGGCTTATACGCGGTTTCAAATATTTCATTAATAACACCTAATCTCCCCTGCCGGCTGGTAAAGCCTGAGAAGAAGCCCAGCTGCGCGTTACTGTCCTGTTGCAACTGCATGGCAACCTGACATTTCGCCTTATCAGAAAAAGGAGTAAAGGAAAAAATTGAAGGGGATTCACTCTGCCGGGTATCCAGATAATACTGCAGACAGCCCTTGTGTAATTGCTGGATTATTGTTTTTGGCTGGTCCAGTTGAATCGTGTTTATCATGTCCAGCGTGTAGTTGACAAAATTCATTGCCTTCTCAAATGCTTGCTGATTCTCTACTTTAGACACCCCTTTTGCCTTGTCTTTAGAAGGGTTTACTTTCAGTAAATCATTATTGAACGCCGTTGCTAATGGTAATGCGGCTGGCTTTTGTTTAACTTCAACAAATACATTTACCAGATCCAGACGGGAAGAAGGAAGAACGTGCAGAAGTGGTTTGGTCGCTTCATGCGAACGGACAGTTAAATAATCGAGGTACTCTTTTAAAGAGGCAATTTGAATACTGCATAAAGCGCTGGAGCCATATATGCTGATAAATAAAGCAGTTTCAGAATGCCGCTCTTCATCCGTGGTTTCAGGCCGGCAGCGAATAAGAATCGGCAATAAGACTATTTGCTTTTCGTCCAAATGAAAATGCAGAAGATAAAATAAGCATGCGAATAAGGTGGCGGCATCCACCAGGAGTGGATGCTGTGTGCTAATTCCTTTTTCAATTTGAGCTCGCAGATCCTGAAATCTGGCGAAGGGATGGTTTTCAATCTGCTCTACCCTTATATAACCTAAGACTCTGGCTGTCGCCTTGAATAGCGCTAAAACCTGCTCAAGAGAAAATGACTGTTTTGAGTTGTAAAAACTCTCTGAGTGGCGGGCAAAGAAAAACGGGTAGTGTCTTTGGTAAACGCCTTTAAAACCATTACTTTCCAGATTATTCTGTAATGAAATCCAGCTGCCCACCTGAGGGTTTTTTCGCCATGATGCCTCGGTAATGTTAGCAACTGCCCACTGCCAGAACTGATCGATGTATCTAATCACTTTTGCTTTTAGCTCAGCATCAACGATTTGCTCTGGATTCTTGATATTGCGGATCAATGAAGCGAGAGAAGCCGCCAGCTGCTCTGACTTGCTGTTAGATTCATGGTGCTGATTTGTCATTGCAAACTTGTCAAGAATTAGCTTTAGTTGACCTACACTGATTGTCATATGCTTGGTTCCATTAGAGCATCACTCAGGCTTTCAATTGATCTTTAAGGGCCAGGAGTTCATCACGAACTTTGGCAGCCATTTCAAATTCCATATTCTGGGCGTGAGTATGCATTTGTTTTTCAAGTAGTCTGATTCGTTTGGCAAGCTGATCCGGCGGCAGAAGCTCATATTGCGGCTGGCGTTCGGCAATTTGACTCTTTCGCTTATTACTGTATGCGCCTTCCATAATATCTTCAATGGATTTTTTAATGCCCTTGGGAGTAATTCCATGCTGCTCGTTGTAGGCTAATTGTTTGTTACGCCTACGTTCTGTTTCGTCCAGGGCGCGCTGCATTGAACCAGTCATGCGATCCGCGTATAAGATTGCACGGCCATTTAGATTTCTGGCCGCCCTGCCAATAGTTTGAATCAGGGAGCGATCAGAACGTAAAAAGCCTTCCTTATCGGCATCGAGAATAGCAACTAATGCCACTTCAGGCATATCCAGTCCTTCTCGCAACAAATTAATACCGACCAGCACATCAAACTCACCCAGTCTTAAATCACGGATAATTTCAACCCGCTCGACGGTATCAATATCCGCATGCAGGTAGCGCACGCGGATCCCTTGATCCTGCAGATAATCAGTTAAATCTTCTGCCATCCGTTTGGTTAAGGTCGTAACCAGAATGCGTTCACCCTGGGCCTGAACCAGACGGATTTCAGAAAGTAAATCATCCACCTGATTTCTGACCGGCCTGACAATGACCTGAGGATCAATCAGTCCAGTAGGGCGAACGACCTGTTCTGCAATATTATCGGCCTGTTCTTTTTCAAAGGGACCCGGGGTTGCAGATACATAAATGGTTTGTGGTGAGCGGCTGTCAAATTCTTCAAAACGTAAGGGACGATTATCCAGTGCAGAAGGGAGCCTGAAACCATAATTAACCAGGGTTTCTTTACGGGCGCGATCCCCGCGATACATCCCGCCAATCTGTGGAACAGTGACATGCGACTCATCAATGATCAGCAAGGCCTCTGGTGGTAAGTAGTCAAATAAAGTGGGTGGAGGCTCGCCTTCATTGCGGCCTGACAAATAACGTGAATAATTTTCAATACCCGAGCAATAACCGAGTTCCAGCATCATCTCGATATCAAAGCAGGTGCGCTGCTGCAAGCGCTGTGCTTCAAGAAGTTTATTCTGCCGGGTAAACTCATCCACTCTGATCCGTAACTCTTCCTTAACCTGCTCAATCGTTTCCAGAAGTCTTTCGCGCGGGGTCACATAGTGTGTTTTGGGAAAAATAGTGACGCGCGGAAGTTGTTGAATGATATCGCCTGTCAGAGGATCAAAGCGCATAATACGCTCCACTTCGTCATCAAATAATTCAATACGAATAGCCTCTTTCTCCGAGTCAGCAGGGAATACATCAATCACATCGCCAGTAACCCGAAATTGCCCTCTGTCCAAAGACTGATTGTTACGCGTATATTGCATTTCTGCCAGACGGCGTAAAATTTTACGCTGGTCGCATTGTTCTTTGCGCGAGAGGTGTAATACCATACGCAGATAGGAATCCGGATCGCCTAATCCATAGATGGCTGAAACCGTAGCAACAATTATGGCGTCTTTGCGCTCAATAAGCGCCTTGGTTGCAGAAAGGCGCATTTGTTCAATATGCTCATTAATTGATGCGTCTTTTTCAATAAACGTATCTGAAGCAGGAACATAAGCTTCGGGCTGATAATAATCATAATAGGATACAAAATATTCTACGGCATTATCTGGGAAAAAAGTTTTAAATTCTCCATAAAGCTGAGCCGCTAATGTTTTGTTGGGTGCCATAATTAATGTAGGGCGTTTCATTGCTTCAATGACATGAGCAATAGTGAAGGTTTTACCTGAGCCGGTAACCCCAAGAAGTATTTGTTTTGCCAGCCCGGATTCAACGCCTTCGATCAGTGAAGAAATGGCAGTAGGCTGATCGCCTGCGGGCTGAAAATTTGAATAAATTTTAAATACATTTTTCATAATAAGAACTATATACATTTTGTAGGAAAAGATGCAAGTTTTTTACAGCTTGATTTTTAGCAAACCTGCATTATAGTTTCATCTGTCGTACAGCGGTAAATAATTGCCTGATGTACAAATGACAAAACAGCAGGAATTCACGTCAGTTTAGAGGCAATATTTTAGAAAGAGGAGTGATTGATGCAAATTACACTGGCTAATCGGGTAAAGCAGGTAAAGCCTTCGCCCACGCTTGCAGTGGCCGCCAAAGCTTCGCAAATGCAGACACAGGGCATGGATATTATTAATCTCGGCACGGGAGAGCCCGACTTTGATACGCCTCAGCATATCAAGGATGCTGCTATCGCAGCGATTAATGCCGGATTTACCAAATACACGCCAGTGGATGGTATCAGCGACTTAAAACAGGCGATTCGAGAAAAATTTAATCGCGATAACGGACTTGCTTACCAGTTAAATCAAATTCTGGTTTCGGTCGGTGGAAAACAAAGCTGTTATAATCTTTGCCAGGCCCTTCTGAATGAGGGCGATGAAGTCATAATACCGGCACCTTATTGGGTTTCTTATCCTGATATGGTTTTATTAGCGGATGCAACACCAGTCATTATTCCGACAACGCCTGCCATGCGCTATAAAATTACCCCCGCCCAGCTGGAGCAGGCAATTACTCCCAGGACCCGTTTGTTTTTTATAAACAGTCCATCCAATCCTTCAGGAGTTGCCTATAGTTTTGATGAGCTAAAAGCCTTGGGCGAAGTACTGAAGAAGCATCCGCAGGTTTTGATTGCCACTGACGATATGTATGAGCACATTATCTGGACGCAAGCCTTTTGCAATATACTTAATGCCTGTCCTGAATTATATGATAGAACTGTTGTCCTAAACGGTGTTTCCAAAGCCTATTCAATGACTGGCTGGCGTATTGGCTATGCGGCGGGTCCTGCTGCCTTAATTAACGCTATGAAAACGGTGCAGTCGCAATCCACATCAAATGCCTGCTCCATCGCGCAGAGAGCCGCTTTAGCAGCGCTGACCGGCGGCGATGAAACCGTTCACCATATGGTCAAGGCCTTTCATCATCGACACGATTATCTGGTGGATCGTATGCAAACCATGCCAGGGATTGAAGTCATCCCCGCGGATGGTACCTTCTACAGCTTTCCCAACGTTCAAGCGATTATCGAAAAACGGGGTTATGCCAACGATGTCGAGTTTGCTGAAAAATTATTACAGGACGAAGGTCTGGCCCTGGTTCCGGGTTCTGCCTTCGGAAATGAGGGCTGTATAAGACTGTCATTTGCCACCAGTATGGATAACTTAAGCAGTGCCCTTGACCGCCTAAGTCGTTTCTGTAAAAGATAAAAAAAATTAACAAAACGCTTGACTCATCAGCGGGATCTCTTTATGATTCCGCCTTATTCCCTGGTAGCTCAGTCGGTAGAGCGGATGACTGTTAATCATTAGGTCACAGGTTCGAGTCCTGTCCGGGGAGCCATATCTAGCATGGTTTCTGGTAAAAAAAATTCCCCTAATATTCTACGAGTACACTTCAAGACATACTTAGCTGAAAATTACTGACGTATTGAAAAAAGACTTGGAAGTTTGTCCTTCCTAAGTTGTGATAATTAATGGAGCTAGCGGCTAGGATTAAGAGATGTATAACTCAGATACTTTTCCCGCTCATGGTTTTAGCTTAAGAAATAAGCTCTTAGACGGCTTAAGAGGGTATGCGGCTCTGGCTGTGCTAGTATTTCACAGTATCTTAATGTTAAGTAATTATATAGTTACAGATGTTTTGTATACGCCTATTTATCAAATCAAAGAAAACTATTATAAAATCACTAAATTTTTTCTCCTGCTTTTTAATGGTCATACCGCAGTCAATATTTTTTTCGTTTTAAGTGGAATGGTATTGTTTACTACTTTATTAAAAAGCAAGAGAGGGCAGCTGCCGATTATCACTTTTAGTTTAAGAAGAATAATTAGAATTTATCTCCCTCTCATTCCATGCCTGTCTGCTTTTTATCTGGTTTTTAATTGTCTGCATTATTTTTTACCCACAATTTACCCTCATATTAAATTTCATCCCTTTGTACAGAATTGTTTCCTTTACAAAATAACACTTCACGGCGCCAGCTGGACATTACAATCTGAAATTTGGGCAATCCCATTAATTCTTTTTACGTTTTACGGGTATAAAAAATGGGGTACTAAGATAGTATTAATTTTAACTTCATTATCGATATTAATAATAGACAATGATTTTAAAATTAATTTTCATGCGGCCAACACCTGGGTATATTATTTTTATTTAGGTTTTTGCTGTGCAATTTTTCCAGAGCAATTAAAAAACGGCATAAAAAAAATAGGATGGTTTCTACCACTGTTTACACTTGTGTTTGTTAGAGGTTTTTTTATACACTCCAGTATTACAGCCAATTTACTGCAAGGGTTCAGCATTGCGATATTAATACTCTACTTAAGCAGTGATCCAGAAGATAAATTTTCTTCTTTCTTAAAATTACCATTTTCTCAGTACTTAGGTAAAATAAGTTTTAGTTTATACTTATGGAATGTAATGGTATTAAATTTATTTTTACCATTAGCCCGCTTTACCTTTGTACAACTTCATCCGCTAGAGTTTGGTATATTAATTGCCGTGTGTGTATTTATAGTCACTTTGCCTTTAGCACATTTCTCTGAAAAATTTATCGAACAACCGGCGATTAGGCTGGGTAAAAATTTATCGAACTTTATCATTGGGGAGTCAATTCCCAAGCTTTCTCGCGCTGCTTTGCTTCTTGGGAATGGCTATTTATTTAACTGGAGAAGAAAAACAATTCCGGGAATTCATCCGATTCCGTAGCCTGTACAAAGAGCAGTGCACCTCTGGATAAGCTGGCCACAGCCCAAGCCAATACCTCTCAGTTCTTTCACACTCAAGTCGGGGTTATGCAGCCTTTCAACAACGACATATATTTCATTCTTGCATCACCTGCTAACCAACCCGGCAGTCTTTTGATTCCAGTTATACTATTGTAGCTCTACTAAATTTCCTCATATATTGGAAAGCAAAGGAAGCGTATGAGCGTAGAACAAGGGTCATCTGTCACCAAAGGAGCAATCAGTCTTTCAACCCCTGGGTACCGTCCTGATATAGACGGTTTGAGATCCATCGCTGTTCTCTCGGTTGTTCTCTACCACGCATTCCCAAGCAGGATATCGGGCGGCTTTATTGGAGTTGATATCTTCTTTATTCTCTCTGGTTATCTCATCTCCACAATTATTTTTGAAAATTTAGAGAGAGGTACGTTTAGTTTTGCTGAGTTTTACGCTCGACTGAAGCCAAAGGGGTTCCTTTTATGATCGACTGGAATCATCTTAATGCTGCTTTTCTGGATTTTATTCTTCAGGATATTCAGACCAATAAAGCTGACGCCTTGGCGGAATTGGGCTTGCTAAAGTATTTTGTTTCTGATCAAAAACAGAAACTTGGCTCAATGACTGACAAGGCAAAGGATAAAGGTTGACGCAGAAGTAAGGTCAAGCTTTTTGAATGTATCTTTTTAGCCCACATAACATCGACATTCATGATAGATATTATTAATGAGCTGTTGTTCTTCATGCAGAATAACAGCATCTTATCGAAACTGATTTCAGACACATGCTATAATGGTTCATATTAGAACATCTGGTTGTAAATTTAAACGAACATGAAAAATACGTCTGAAATGATTAATGCTCTGCAAAACCCTCAAAAAGCGCCTTTTCGAGTGGCTTTTGAGATTTTTGCAAGTACAGACCGAGAGAAAATAGCAAAATGGCCTAAAGAACTGGCTGAGTATTTAAAGATACCCGATATTCAATTTCACAGGCAGGATGTAAGTGACGCTATTAATGCAGAGGATGCAAAAGCCGCAAAAGCTACAGCGATCGCGTATTATCAAAGTCGTAGTTTAGATGAACCAGCAAGCCGATTATTAAGCGGCCTGGAGAAACATACGGCACGATATAATAGGGTCAAAGAGTATTTTAAACAAAAAATTAGTGAACTCAATCTCAGCAATCCACTAATCTTTTTTGATGACCAGGCACTGCGTGTTGACATCGGTTATGGCCCTAAAGAAATTTCGGCATTATTTCCTGATTTCTTTAATCATGGAGGAGTATTTGATAAAACGATTCTGGGCGGTGTGAGCTATTTTGGAAAATCCCCATTAAATTATTTTTTAGAGGACTATATAGAGGACGATTACCAAATTTTTCTAAATGCTGAAAAAGAACGTCTTCTTTCAACTGCGGCCATCGAATTCCCCCCGCAACCACTGGCTACTAAAAGAAAAGTCAGTATTGAAGATACAAGAGACTTCAACGAAGCTGAATTTATTACTAAATGCTTTGACAGCAATGAAGGTCTGATTGTCGGTGAGGTTCATGAACATAAAAGTCCCAAGCAGTTTTTAGTTGATAATATGGCTTTGTTTAAATCTCAAGGCGTCAACACTATCTATATGGAGCACTTACTTCAGGAGCGCCACCAGGCATTACTCGATGCCTATTTACATTCAGAGCACGATGCCGATATGCCGCGTGACTTGGAACTCTATTTAAATTATCTGGATAAAGAGCGCAATCTATCAGGAGGTGCTACATTTAAAGCGGTAGTTCAAGCAGCTAAAAAACATCAGATCAGAATAGTGGCGATTGATTCTGAAGCCTCTTATCGTTTGGCGGTTACCTACTCATTGGGTGATCTGGAACATACCAACGCTATTAAAGAGCGGTTTTCTGCAATGAATATGGGAATGCTTGAGCGGTACAGGGAATTTAATGAGGGTGGAAAATATATAGCACTCATAGGTAGTGGTCATGTAGCCACCTGCCTGGATGTACCCGGAGTCTCTAATTTACTAAATTGCCCAAATATCCTTGTTAATGATTTAAATGATGACCTGGAAGAATATATTGAGCAGGATATTCTACATGGAGAAGCACCAGCAACTGCCGCTTTTGATGTTTTGTATCATCGCCATCAAAATTCAAAACAACTGACTGCTTCTGTCATAGCCCAGCCTTTAACGGAGGAAAAGAGAGTTTCTGCAGAAGATACTGCTCTGACTCAGCCGTCTGAAGAAGCGCTTCAAAAAAACATTGCCCGCTTTGAAGCAAATAAACGCGACATTCAAAAGAAATTTCTGGAGCATTTGACGGCTCTACAGTCAGAACTCAACAAAGCCAGCGGAATTAATACACCTTCCAAAATCGAGGGAGAGAGGTTATATAGGGCTTTATTTAAGAATCAGGAGCATTTCTTTAGCACATTGACCTTGGATTTAACTGAAAAGGAATTAAAAAAAACAATAATTGATTTTCGTAATTCTTGTAAGGAGCACATTAAAGCCGCGGACAACGTTATGGGACATGGCTGGTTATATCGCATTACTGAAGTAGTAATTAAATCGGTGGTTGGTTTATTCGTTGGCATTGGCATGGTTCTGGGCTCAGTAGTTAATCAAGGCTTGGCTAAGTCAGAGCATAGGCAAAAATTTGCACATACATTCTTTACTCTTGAACAAACAGATGAGTCGAAAGCCCTTGACAAATTTAAACAAGAAATTTTAGGTAATGACAAGGAAGAGCCTGGTTTACTCTCGGGTTCAAAATTTAAATAAATTAGTGCTCAAGAAAATATTTACATCACGTCAGGTTTCGTAGATTCCAATTGCTAATTTTCTTATTATTGTCTTTAAGGTAACAGTCACATCATTTAAATGAACTATAGTTTGCGATATATAAAAATTGGTATGCTGGCCTCCGTCGCTCTGTTTTTAAGTCTGGTGGCTTTTAATAATGTGGTGGATTTCAACAGTAATTGGCTTTTTGTACATCACGTATTAAGTATGGATACTACCTTCCATGAAACTGCTCTTATGGGGCGAGCGATCACCGATTCTAACCTCCAGAAACTGGCGTATTATTTCATTATCATATGGCAAGTGATAGCGGCGACTCTCTGTTGGATTGGTTGTTTTATTCTTGTCTCCAAAATAAAAAATAAAGACTTTGATTCATATAAGCAGACTGCATTTATTGGCTTGTTTCTAGGCTTTTTACTCTACATGGTGGGTTTTCTTGTGATAGGTGGCGAGTGGTTTGCAATGTGGCAATCTCCCAATTGGAATGGGCAAATGAAAGCAGGACTATTCCTTAATTTCATTATGTTCATGATGATTTTTCTTAATACAGCCGATGACAGCAGATAAAAATAATTTGGCAATAGACAGTTAATATTCTATCGTTGTAATCCGCCTGGATCTTGAAAAGAAATGGCATACTTATCGAGAATTAGAGTTCATTGATGTCGCTCTTGAGTGGTGTCGGGATGAAGGTTTAGCAATAGAATTAACTGAATCACAGAAAAGTTTAGTAAAACTGATTAAGAAACAATGAGTCGAGATTTGAATCAATAGACCTTATTTAGCGGGTAATCCGGGAACAAGCCAGAAGCTCACATGATAATGAATAAAATCCCCAGCCTGTTTTCAGATGTGTAGATACCTATGGTTTTCAGATGGGGGAGCTAAATGTCAGTTGGTATGTAGATGTCCAAATATATTAAAATGGCTTGTATTAACCCCGCCGCAAACAATTACCAAAATGGATTGGGCACTACGAAGGGCGGGATGATCATTATAGAGCAGGGATAATGAGGCGCCGCTAGATAATTCGACTAGGATTCTTTGTTCCTGTGCAAAACTGAAACAGGCTTGTTCTGCTTCTTCATCGCTGACAACGACATTTTCTATTTTATGAATTTTTGTCCAGTCCATTAGTTTTTGCGCCACCCGTTTTGCGCCTAAACTGGTTGCCTTGCTGGTGATGGTGTCCAAAGTAACTAATTTATTAGCCTTTACTGATTGGAAAAACGCATCTGCTCCTTTAGTTTCAACCGCAATCAAAGGGACTTTTTCCCATCCATGCTGGTGCATTCCTTCCAAAACCCCACATGCAAGACCGCCGCCACCCACAGAGAGGACAACCGCATCAGGTTTAGAAAGCCCTTGTTGAATCGTCTCGGTAATCATAGACGCATGCCCTTTCCATAAGGTTGGGTGATCAAAAGGCGGAATATAAGCGGACTGATGTTCTTTAGCAAAATCCAAAGCGGCTTGATGTGCTTCATCCCATACTTTTCCCGCTACAATGACTTTTGCACCATAGGATTTAATCGCTTCAATATAGATGGGATTGCTGGTTTCAGGAATAATTACAGTAGCAGGAACGTTCAATTTCATTGCGCAATAGGCTACCGCAATCCCGGCATTGCCTCCTGACGAAGCAACGAACGTTTTTGCGCCTCGCTGAAGCTCTTCCTGGCATAATGCCCCTATTCCCCGCAGTTTGAATGAGCCAGGAGGATGTAAGCATTCCAGTTTAAAATAAACCTGTTTATTGAGTTTATTTTTTAAATATTGAGACTCAATAAGCGGTGTTTGCGTATGTAGAAACTGCATGGGATTATCCTTGTTAATTAAGCTTAAACGCAGTGCCTAAATTCATTTTCAAGGCATTTTGATAAACTACTTCTGCAACCGCCAAATCCTGAATCGCCAGGCCAACTGATTTAAAGACGGTGAGCCGTTCCTGAACCGGAGCCGCTTTTTCTAATAACCAGGAGCCGAGCTCAATAATGGATTCTCTTTTAATTTTTTGCTGCTCTACCGCATTAATTATTTCACCTGCTTCTTTCATTACGGCGTCTATCTGGTCCACTACGACCACTGCTTTCTGGAGCACATCCCCGCTAATTTCCTGCATGGAGGGATGATGTGAGCCAATGGCGTTAATATGTACATGGGGTTTAAGATCATCAATATTCACCAAAGGTTCCGTACTTGCTGTTGCGGTGCAAATGATATCTGAGTTCTTCAAGGCAGAAGATAACTGCTCACAAGCCTGAATATTGTAGAAAGCGCCCATTTCCCTGGCAAACTTTTCTGCACTTTCCAAATGCCGCGACCACACAAATACCTGTTCAATCTGGCGCACTGCAGCCACTGCTTCAAGCTGGGTCATCGCCTGTACTCCTGCGCCCAGAATGCTGACCGTTGAAGGTACATCGCGTGAAAAATATTTGCTTGCCAGACCCGAAACAGCGCCCGTGCGTAGGGCTGTTAAATAAGCCGCGTCCATGAGAACGAGTGGCTCACCGGTGCTTGCATCAATTAACAAAATAGTCCCATTAATCGATGGTTTATTGTGTTGAATATTGTCAGGAAAGACAGAAACTACTTTTAATCCCAGAATTTTCTCATCAGATAAATAACCAGGCATGGTTAGCGTTAATCCATTGTGGCCTACAGGAATACCCGTTCGTAAAGGCAAGGCTGCTTTTTGTTGGGCTAATTGAATAAATGCCCTTTCCATGGCGTCGATAGCTTCAGGCATACTGATACATTGTTTCACCTCGGAGAGTGATAATAACTTAAGCGTCATGAGCAGCCTCCTGGAAATCGGTCTGTTTAGTCATTGCGAATCTCGGTTTTAAAGAAACTGGATTAATCTTACATAGTTTGTTAATATATAGCAAGCTATGTAAATTGAAAGAAAAATGTATTCCTCAACTCTTATCAAAAAAGCAAGCCGCTTATTAATTAAAAGGGCCAATGAATTATTGAAGCCCTACGGTCTTACTGATGCTTATACCTATTTTCTGATGGCTCTTTACCAGCAAGATGGTTTAACTCAATCGGAAATGCATAAGCAAATCGGTATTGAACAACCCACAGCGGTCAGAACGCTGGATCGCATGGAGCGTGATGGCTTAATCATCAGAACTCGAAGTCCCAAAGACAGGCGAGCGATTGAAATCAGATTGACCGAAAAGGGTCGAAATTGCCAGCGCATTATCGAACAATGTGCATGTGAACTGAATCAATTTGCATTAAGCGGCTTTAAAGAAGAGGAAAAACATCAAATTAAATCCCTTTTAGAACGATTAAATAATAATTTTTAAAATTAAATTGTGTTCAAAAAATAGGCTTAACCGCTACGTACTTAGGTTTATGACTTATCCAGCCAGCTGTTACAACAGTGGCTCACCGTCGATTTGATGGTGTCTATAATACGTCGGCTCACCGAATTTTTGTGTTTCTCCGGGCGATAGATCAAGCAGATTTCATCTTTGAACACTGGCGCATCCGCTAATTTTCCTAGATGAGGATATTGTGAAGCAAGTCGGGCTGGCAAAAGCCCATAACCAAGACCAAGAGAGGTGAGTTTGGCGACTACCTCAAGGTTTGCAGAATTAAGCGTTCCGTCAAAGCAATTGCTTTTGCCAATTTTTTTGAGGATATATTGAGACTGTGCAAGGTTTTGATCATAAATGAGTTTATTGGCCGCATTCTCTGCAAAAAAAATGGTGATTTCATCATTACATAGATGATTTATTACCAGATCAGGATGTTTTATCGGGTTTACGACCACTCCTAAATCAGCTTCCCAGCTAATCACCTTCTCAGTCATCTCTCTCGACAGGCCATGAATAAAATTAAAATTGAGCTTTGGAAATTCGCTCTGAATTTTAGGCATAAAAAAACCGATGGTATAAAGCGCGACAGAGGGGTGCATGGCAATAGTATAGCTGCCCTGAATAAGACCAGAATCAGATGTGGCCAGATTTTGCGCCTGCTCCCACTCATAGAGAAGACGGCGGGAGCGTAATACGAATTCCTCGCCAAGTTTGGTGAGCTGAATGCCATTTTTAAGGCGAATAATCAACTCTCCGCCCAGTTCATTTTCCAGCCGCTTAATCGCATAACTTAGCGCCGGTTGAGATATGCCAATGATTTCCGATGCTCTGGTAATGTTTAGTGTTTCACAAACGGTTATGAAATACTTGATATCATCCAAACCTAATGACATAAGAAATCCTTATCACAATCATATTAAATAGTTATTTTATTTATTCTTTGAAAGCCTGTATTTTTTTAACTCAGGAGAAAAATATGAAAAATACAGCAATGCAGTCCATAATACCTCAGAATCATACCATTAGAAATTTTGCCCCCGGCTCTTCGGAGGCGCTTAGAATTGCAACAAAAATTTTCGCTGAGATTATGGCGTTTCGGCGTGTTGCGAAATCAGGTGAATCATGTGGGGACGCGGGTTGTCCACGCTGCTATTCAATCCACTTACCTAAAATTTGGTCTGCCGTTAGACGAAACGAGCCCGTTTTTTTTGTATTGCCGGCTTTTCCAGGAAAATCACCCAATCTCGAAAAAGTGTTAAGCCCTTTGCCAGATCATGCAGAGCGGCTTTCTCTGGCTTTTCTCGGTTCTCTTTGTCAGCAGGTAAGAAGATATTATTTCCCGGGCATTCGCATTTTGCTATGTTCTGATGGAAGAGTATTCAGCGATGTGGTAGGTATGACAGAAACGCATGTCAGTGCTTACCAGCATGAGCTGGATAAGTTAATAGCTGATATGTCGCTTTGCGATCTGTCAACGTTTAATCTCGACCATTGTTATGAGTCACTGAGTTTTAAGGCGATGCGTGAGCGATTAATGAACTGTTATGGAAACTCTCTGGACAATCTAAAACAGAAAATACGCAATGGGGCAAAGCCTTTGGCCGATGCCGATGACCAGGAGGCCAATCGGATGTATCGCGGTATCACTCGTTTTCTATTTGAAGACTCTCTTCATTCTGGACAAACGAAAAGCCGCTCGGCAATTCAAAAAGAGGCACGGGATAAAGCATATGAGGTCATCAGAAGAAGCAATGCCTGGAGTGAGTTGATTGCTGAGCGTTTCCCGCATGCAATAAGGCTGTCAATTCATCCGCAAATCTGTGGTTCAAAAAAATTGGGGATCCGTTTAATTGCAAACGAACGCTGGATGACTCCCTGGCATGGTGTAGCGGTTGACACTGACGAGGGATATATTTTGCTTAAGCGCTCGCAAGCCGAGGGTTTGGGTGCCACATTAATTCATTCCGATGATGGTCGCCCGAGTCATTATCTGCTGACGAGAGCAGGGAGAGGATTCATGAATTTTAAGATCAGCAGGCTTAAGCCTTTCGGGCTTTGTCTTATGCCTGATTATCCCAATACCAGCGTAAATGAACTCGACATTGAGCATCTGCGTCAGTTATGTGGAGAAGAACAGTTGATTTTGTTAAGAGGCTTTGAGACGTTCAATAATTCAACGGAGTTTTCAGACTATTGTGAAAACTGGGGGGAAATCAGCGTCTGGCCTTTTGGAAAAGTACTCGAATTAATCGAGCAGGAGAAGCCTGAAGATCACATATTTGATCACAGTTATGTGCCCATGCACTGGGATGGAATGTATCGACCGCAAGTTCCCGAGTTTCAGATTTTTCATTGCGTTAAAGCGCCTCTGTCAGGGCAGGGAGGCCGAACCACTTTTTCAAACACCGTGCTTGCTTTAAAAAACGCATCAACTGAATCCAGAAATTTATGGAATAAAGTAACAGGAGTTTATAAAAGAAAAATGGAATTTTATAACAGTAAAACCGTATCACCCATCATCAATAAACATCCTTATAAAGGTTATTCTGTTATTCGTTACAATGAGCCATGCTCAGAGGAAAAAGGGCATTTTGTGAACCCTCCTGATCTTGAGTTCATCGGACTTGGTCCTGAAGAGTTAAAAATATTTCATTACAGCTTAAAAAATGCCCTCTATGCCCCGAATAATTTTTATGCCCATGAGTGGCAGGCCAATGATATAGTGATTGCCGATAATTTTTCACTTTTACATGGACGCGAAGGATTTGTTTCCAAGTCGCCAAGACATCTGCAGCGGGTGCATGTTTTAAGTGATCCGCCTTTTGAGAATCCTAATCTGGAATTTCATCAATGAGTAAAACCGCCACTGATGTTTTAATTGTGGGGGCTGGCCCGGTAGGGCTGATGTGTGCCTACCTCGGTCAGATTTCGGGTCTTAGAACGCTTATTGCGGATAAGTCCAGCGGCCCTTTGGAGATTGGCCGGGCGGACGCGCTCAATGCACGAAGCCTGCAGCTCCTTGAGGTGGCGGGGTTGTTCAACGAATTGTATCCGCTTGGAAAAACCTGTAATACCAGTTCAGTCTGGGCCAATGGAGAATTCACTTCTCGTCAATCCTCATGGTGGGAGTCTCTGGAGGGCTGCTTTCATAAGCATTTTCTGATGCTTGGGCAGTCGTATCTGGAAAAACTTTTAGACAATAAATTAAAAGCCTTAGGCGCTCCGGTTAGACGAAAAATAGCAATTGAGCATATTGAGCTCAATAATGAGGGCTGTCTGACAACACTCGCCAATGGTGAACAGGTGCAGTCACGTTATGTAATCGGTGCTGATGGTGCGCGCTCATTTGTTCGTAATCATTTTGACATAGCGTTTAATATTATTCGCCCCCAACTGATCTGGGCGGTAATCGATGGAATTATTGAAACTGACTTCCCCAAAGTTCCGGAGATTATTGTGTTCCAGGCAGAAACTTCTGATGTCGCCTGGATCCCCAGGGAAGAACCTGTCGACCGATTTTACGTCAGAATGGATACTAAAGAGTTTAGTCTTGAGGATGCAATCGACAAAATTAATCGGGCAATTAAACCCCATCGTCTTAAATTTAAAGAAATTGTCTGGTTCTCTCAATTTTCAGTTAAAGAATCGGTTGCCGAACAATTCTTTGTACAGGAGCGTATTTTTCTTGCGGGTGATTCATGCCATATCCATTCGGTGAATGGCGGGCAAGGTCTTAACACGGGTCTTGGGGATGCCTTCAATCTGGTGTGGAAGCTGAACAGGGTAATCAAGGGCCATGATCCTGCCAGTCTATTGCAAACCTATGAGGAAGAGCGCAAACCAGTCGCGCATTCGGTGATAGAAACCTCCGCCGAGCTGGTTCGCTCGACCAAATATGCGAAAGAGGGTAGTCATGCTCAGGATTACGTAAAAATAATAGAAAAGCGAGCTGGGAATATAACCGGCATGGGTATCCGTTACGGAGAATCTGCACTTTGCGGTACGCGGCTTTTTGATTTTGAAGTTTTTAAGGGAGAGGCCAGAACAAGAATTTATTCGCTTCTGGATTATCGCAAATTCACTCTGCTTGTTTTTGGCAATCAGACTATCAGCCCGGATTTATCCGAAGATGTCCATTGCATTCAGATTCATACAACCCATCAACAAGACAGTTATTGGACAAATAATTCACCCTATAATGATCTGGTTATTCTGGTAAGGCCCGATTCCTACATCGAATCCTGTGTCAACGTTTGAATGACAGAGATGATGATGTTTCCGTCAACAGTTTTTAACCGGTAGAATTGTATATTAACTGTCATCCCCGCGAAGGCGTTGTTGCGCAAATAGAGCCAAGCAACTAACTTGTCGTCTTTGCAAACAAAGTGAAGCAATCCAGATCGAAACTTGCATAAAGTAAGGACCTGGATTGCGTCGCTAACGCTCGCAAAGACAGTTTTTTGTGCACCCATCTTAATTTACGCAACAATGCCGCGCGGGAATTACCTAAGTCCTTGAGACCGTTAAGGCTAATTGAAGGCTTTATCCGTGACATTCATAAATTGGATGCGTTTGCCTCTCTACAGGTTTAAGCTAAACTCCTGAAAAAGAAAGAAGGTACTAACAATGTCTATCGATAAAATTGTGTGTGTTGGAAAGAATTATCTCGAGCATGCTCTGGAGCTTGGCGATGCGGTACCGGAAAAGCCGGTGTTATTTTTAAAACCTGCCAGTGTGCTGAGACAGCTCAATGATTGGGATAAGGAAGCTGATTTGTATTTTCCTGAGGATTCAGCGGTTCAGCCTGAATGTGAAATTGCCTTGCGCATTGCCCGCGATGGGTATCAGATGAGTGTTGAAGAGGCTTCAAATGCGATTTCAGATGTGACGCTTGGGCTGGATATGACCTTAAGAGCGCGTCAGACCCTGCTCAAAAAACAGGGGCATCCCTGGACTACTGCCAAAGTGTTTAAAGATGCGGCAGTTCTTGGCCCGTGGATTCCCTGTCACCAATTCCCTGATTACCTGGAGGCAGAATTCCAACTGCTTATCGACGGAGTTGTCAGACAATCGGCCAGAGGAGCCCACATGATGATGAAACCTGCCGATGTAGTCGCTTACATCAGTCAATTTTTTCCGCTCAAAGCGGGAGACATCATTTATACCGGTACGCCAGCCGGTGTGACTTCAATATCAGCGGGTAGCGAAGCAGAGTTACGCTGGCTCGATCATCATTATCGGGTGAGATGGCAAAAAGCATAATGGGCCAAGGCCTAATGGCGCTGAGTTAACTTATTTGTCTACGTCCCTCGGCTTGTGTACAGCAAAGGGAGATAGGAGTATGAGTTTAAGCCTTAAGGCAGCGCCATTAGGCCTTGGCCCAACCTGCGTTAGATTATTCTCCAGGAAATAACATTACACGAGTAAAAAACTATCGGAAAATTCCAGAAATTCTCTATACTTAGCAGATATACCTCTAAAACTGTTCTGGAGAAAAGAATGAGTAAAAAGCTGTTGTTCGGAATACTTCTGGCAACAACCCCCCTGCTGACAGGCTGCTGGACGGTCCAGGAAGGCCAGAAATCCGGCATCATCGTTAAGGTGGCGAAAGAAGGTCGTTATTGGGGAACCTGGGAGGGTGAACTGATTCGCGGAGGTCTGGACAATGCCAGTGGTGCCACAGGCAGAGAGTTCCATTTCACTTTGGGACAATTCAAATCCGATCTGGTTAAACAGGCCATTTCCGCGATGGAAAATAATCGGCATGTCGTGCTCAGATATCATTGTGATCAGTTTGTGCTTCCGTGGAGCGGTGAAACCAAATGTTTTGTAGACAACATCAAGATACTTGAAACGGTTAAAACGCCAGTGAAAGCGCAATAGGCTGACTCATGTCATCTCTAGAGACGATTATTACCTCGGCGATCATGAGGCAATGCCATTTGCTTTTTTCCTATGATGGACATGCTCGCCGGGTTGAACCCCATCATTACGGGATTTTGAATGGCAGTAAGCAACTGCATGCCTATCAGGTAAGTAATGGCAGTAAATCAGGGCATTTGCCGGAGTGGCGAAATTTTAAATTAGCCCTGATGAAGGACATAAGGGTTGATATCGACAGTCTTTTTGAAAAGCGTGAAAGCTATAATCCTGCAAATGCCAGATACAGTAGAATTATAAAATCAATTTGTTAATCGCTATAATTAAATTAAGCCGATGTTCTATGATTCCTGAATATGAAGACAAAAATGGGTATTATCTGCCTGCTTTTGCTGGGGCTCTTGCAAATTGCTGCCGTAAATCAGCATTCAGTCCTGGGTCCTTTGCCCCAGCAACAAGATGGGGCTGTGCTTGCTAACCTGCTGGTGATTAATGAAAACCAGTCTGCGCTGGCACGATATATTTATAAAAAATCAAATAATTCGATCATACAGCAATTTGCCTTAAAACTTGATCAGCAAGCCAGGCACCATTTAAAGGAAATCTATCATTTAAGCAAAACGACAGGCATTTCAACTATTGATGCAGCGACAGCATTGAAATTGCGCGGTATAAAAAATCAGGAGTTAAAAGCACTTTCTGAGGCGGAAAACAGCCAATTGGATAGCTTATATCTCGAATTTGAGATTCGTAATTCCAGCAAGGCCTTAACGCTTTTTGAGCAGGATTTTAAACCCATTGCAACTCATCCTGCCATCAAAAACTATCTTGAATCCTCCAAACAGGATTTTGTCGAGAATTTAAAGCAGGCGCAACTTATTCAGAAAACCTTAGGTGCGCATTAAATTATTAATTTCTCTGAGGGATCTGAATGCTATCAATATCCTCTTCGATAGTCGTGTCGGTTTGATTTTGTGATACAAACTTTTCTCTAAAACTGCTCAGATTTTTTTCAAGTGCTGTGGCGAATAGACTGTCTGAACGTTTGGAATATAAGGGCCGGATAAGCCAGTCAATCAATCGCAAAAAGGCATTTTGTTTGACAGCAGACAGCTGTTCAAGCTGCTGATCGTTGAGTTGCCGGGATACCTGATTGGGTATTGAGACGACAAACTGATTAGTTTCCTGAACATATTTGGCCAGCTCTTTTTTTGTAGTTTCCATTGTATCTGCCGTCAGTTGAGTACTCGATAGCTGAATTCGCTCATTAAGATCTTTAAGTTTATCCTGAAAGGGAGCAAAAACCTGCTGACTAATACTTCGCAGTACGCTGATTCTTGGGTCGGCGGGATCTTTTTTACTAATACGTTGTTCCTCTTTTGTAAGTTTGTCAATAATCTCTTTGACCTGTTGAGTCAGCAGCAGATTTTTATTTAGCTGGACTTTCAGTTGCGCGGTTAATATATCTACCGTGTTATTAATGGCTGCTTCAGTTTGCAGTTTCTGCAATTGCTGTTCCTGAGCAGCTTTCTCTGCAGCGGCAGCGGCGTCAATTGCATTTTGTTCACGCTGTTTGATGATACGCTCATGATCGGCTGCATGTCCGGCGAGCGTAAGCATACTGTCTAACACAGGTTTATTCTCATTCAGTTGTATCAGGGCTGCAGAATAGTCGGTTTTATCATTCGCTCCTTCTGCAAATGCCGTTGATAGTTTGGTATAGGCAATCAGATAGTCATGCAGCTGTTTTTCGAGATACCGTAAGAGCTCCCTTTCGTTAGCATTATTAATCAATGCTTTCAAATCCTCATTGGTAGTTTTAAAGGAAGGGAGATTATTTAGAAAACTACGATTTGCTATTAAAAGCGAAATGATAGCGGCAGAGTCATAGCTTTTTCCATTATATTGGAAGGAATTACTTCCGATATTTAAATCGGGATAATTGCTGTTAAACTGTTTCTTAGCTGCTGCTGTTTCTGAATTAATTTGAGCAATGAGTTTTTCTGCTTTAAATTGCGGGTCTTCCCAACGAAAGAGGCTTAATACGCTGTGCATCGTATTGCCAGGATTATTCGCCTGCAGAGTATTAAAATTACTGTTAAATAGCAGATTAAAGTTGCGAAATAAATTTTTGCGTTCTTGAGTGAGTCCTAATTGAACGAGAAGAGACTGTTTCCTGGAGGCTAAAATTAACTGCTCCTGAAGGGGCTGCAGCCGCTGTTTTTCAACTTCCATTGTTTGACAGACTTTGCCTGATAGCTCGTCGAGACGATGATTTTGTTGATTCAAAGCCTTAAGACGCGTATCGCGCTGGTCAAGCAAAGCAGGTGCCAGCTCGCTTCGATTATCCCATTGCAGTTCAACCTTGCTCAGAGGAGCAAGAGCCGCAGCTTTTTCATTTTCTTCTAAAACACTTACTATCTGACGCTCTAGTTCTTTAAATTGCGGAAGTGTAATCTGGTTGAGCTGGATAGCAGCCAGGACTTGCTTTAAGCATCCTGTTTTTTCAGGAATTTGCTGTTGCTTATCATTAATTTCGGCATCTTTTTTATTAATCTCCAGTTCGTCTGCCATTAATTTAATACCCTGACGAATTTCAAAATGCTTATGCTGCAGCTGCCACTTGAGATTGGATAATTTGATCAGATTGTTCTGGGGGTTTTCTGCAGTGGGCATTGCGTCGCGTGTGCTTAAAAACTCCTGCATTAGTTTTTCTATTTCAGCCAACCAGGAATCGATCCTGCGAGCATTCTGACTGACAGCAACAGTCTGTGGCTCGCTAAGATTGCTGCGCTGATTATTCAGTTCCGCTTTGGCATTTGCATACAATTCACTGGCAGCAGTAATTATCGATGCCAAAGGTGTCTTTTCCAGAGACTGTAAATGAGTATAGGATGGCTGAATATTTTCTAAAGTTTTTTGTAACTGATTGATTCGTTCTGGAAGCATCAGGAGTGAGAGTTGCATTCGCTGTAATGCGGTGATGTGATTTTTTTCAACAGAAACAATAACTGTTTGCAGAAATCTGATTTTTTGTGAGATGTCGTTGATGGTGCTCTGGGTTGCTCCTTTCAGAGCACCATCGGATATCCCCCGTAATTGTTGCTCCAGATTGGACTTCTCGTTCAGCAATTTTTTTTGCTCAGCTTCAATCAAACCAATCAGACTTGCCTTATCTTCAGTCGTCAACTGATTGGATTCGATTCTTCTCATACGCTGCTCAAACGGGGGGATTATTTCCAGAAATTTCCCAAGCTCATCCAGGAGCTCGGCTCCCTCCATAAGCTGTGGTGCAATTTCAAATTTTTTACTGCTGAACTGAGCTAATTGTTCTATCAATGCCTGCTGATGATCACTCAATTGACGAAGTCTGGTTAATTCGGCTTCGGATAGCTGATCTGCGGGTGCAATAATGGCTTCTCGCGCAGACTTTGTTCCAGAGTTTTTTTTTCCTGGCATAATAAACGGAATGGTTGGTTTGTGCACTATAAGTATAATATATTATCATGTATTAAGTTTTGGGCACTTTAATACGGATGAGTACTACCGTTCTTTATGTCGCTGAAGAGAAGAAAGGCATGTAGTTAATTGGGGTAAACAGGATGAGTTTGTGTTTTTTTACCCCTGTTGATATAATTTGGCAGCATTTTTGTCATTTCTTGACTAGGAGTTAAGTGTGAAATTAAAACTGTCCATTTTCGCTTTGTCACTGGCATTGTTCAATGGTTCTGTTTTTTCCAAGGAAATTTCTCTGCGCGAAAAAATTGGGCAAATGCTGATCGTCGGCTTTGAGGGTAAAAATGTTGACTCCCATGCCGCGATTATAAAAGACATAGAGCAATACAATCTGGGCGGTGTAATTCTGTTTGATTATAACTACAAAACCCTGTCATTTGATAAAAACATCGAAAGCCCTGCTCAGGTTAAAAAACTCAATGAAGATCTGCAGAAGTTCACCCGTTTGGCCAATGAGAAAGCCCAGCGTCCTCAACTACCTCTGATTATTTCTGTGGACTACGAGGGGGGATCTGTGGATCGCCTGAAGCAGGATTATGGTTTTCCTAAAACCTGGTCTGCAGTGGATGTGGGTAAAATGAGTCAGGCTGAGGCAGGGCAAGCGGCCCAAACAATGGCGACTACCCTTAAAAAAGCAGGCTTTAATCTTGATTTTGCGCCTATTCTTGATGTCAATGTGAATCCCCAAAATCCGATTATCGGCTTACTGAATCGAAGTTTCTCAGCCGATCCGGAACAGGTGAGTTATTATGCGGATGTGATGTCCAGTCGTTTTTTAAAAGAAAACGTTCAATGTGCCTACAAACATTTTCCCGGTCATGGCAGTTCAACAGCGGATTCGCATCTGGGTTTTGTTGATGTGACCCAAACCTGGCAGGCTTATGAGTTGAGCCCCTATCGCGATTTAATCAACAGCAATTCAGCCTGCGGTATGATTATGACTGCCCATATTGTCAACAGGCAACTCGATGAGTCCGGCCTGCCGGCAACCTTGTCGCATAAAATCCTGACAGGTCTTTTGAGACAAACCCTGCATTTTAATGGGGTCATCATTACCGATGACATGCAGATGAAGGCGGTCAGTGAGCATTATCGATTGGAAGATTCGTTGCCGCTGGCTATTAATGCCGGGGTTGATATGTTCATTTTCGGTAATCAGATTACCGACAAGGCACAAGATCCCAGGCAGGTAATCGATATCATTGAAGCCAAGGTCAAATCGGGAGAAATTAAGGAATCACGCATTGACGAAGCCTATGAACATATAGTCAAATTTAAACAAAGCATGCTGCCTAAGGAATAAATTGACTGCCGCCATTCCCACTGACAAGAGTCCTCCCCGATTGTTGTCGCTTGATGTCTTCCGCGGAATCACAGTGGCGTTGATGATCCTCGTCAATAGCCCGGGAAATCCGCAAAGTTACGGATTTCTGACTCATTCTCATTGGAACGGCTGCAGTCTGGCCGATCTGGTATTTCCTTTTTTCATTTTTATAGTGGGTGTTTCTGCCGTATTCTCAATTCAGTCCAGCCGCTCCCGATTGCAGACCGAACAATTGCTCCTGAAGATTTTAAAACGCAGTATCATGCTGTTTCTATGTGGATTATTACTCAACGCAATCCCTCATTTTTCCTGGGAAACGCTAAGAATTCCAGGCGTATTACAGCGCATCGCCATCTGTTATTTCTTCACGGCCGTATTAGAACTTTCAACCAGTATACGCTTTCAAGTGGCTCTTACCGTGATGATTTTAATAGCTTATTGGCTCTTCATGGCCTATTTTCCGGTGCCGGGAGCAGTAGTTGGCAGTTTAACTCAGGAATCCAATCTGGCGGCCTATGTGGATAGGCTGCTTATTCCAACGGCGCATTTATATCACCCACTTTATGATCCCGAAGGAATTTTATCGACCTTTCCGGCCATCAGCACAGCCTTGCTTGGTAATCTAACTGCTCATATCCTTCTCGGCACCAGAGAAAAAAATCGGCTTTGTATACTGATTATATTGGGATTGTTGCTTTGTGTTTTTGGCTGGTGCTGGGGGCATTGGTTTCCTATAAACAAGAGCCTGTGGTCAAGCTCCTTTGTTTTGTGGACTGGCGGCCTGGCTATTTTAGCGTTTAGCTTTTGCTATTGGCTCATTGATTTGAAGAAAAAGCAGAAAGCATGCGGGCTCTTTAAATTTTGGGGAGCGAATGCTTTAAGTTTGTACGTATTTCACATCGTCTTTCTCAAGCTGCAATTTCTGATTCATATTGAAAGAGAAGGCCAGATGCTTAATTTCAAAAACTATCTGACGCAACTGGCTTTTGGATGGACCTCTCCTGAAATGGCCTCATTGCTCTATGCAGTCATCTATCTTGCCTTTTGTAGTTTCTCCATCGCTTTCTACAGGGACTGGAAAAGCAAGAGAGCTTCCCGAGTATCCATTGCCACCTGAAAATTAGCAGGGGGCTGTTCGGATTCTCTGCAATAGGTTATAATTCTGGACAATTTTGTTTCAGTGAGTAATTCATGATTGCCATCCTTGAAGCGTATCGTGCCGGATTATTAAACCGCAAATTCTGGTTGTCCAATATTATATCAGGCTCTATTGTAGGTGTTGTGGCCTTACCTTTAGCAATGGCATTTGCTATCGCGTCCGGGGCGAAGCCAGAGCAGGGCATTTACACGGCGATCGTTGCCGGGTTTCTCGTTTCTGTATTTGGCGGCAGCCGTTTACAAATCGCCGGACCAACCGGTGCTTTTATCGTTATCCTTTCTGGCATTACCGCTAAATACGGCATTGATGGTCTGCAGATTGCCACCATTATGGCGGGTTTTATGCTGTTCTTTTTAGGACTGGCCCGTCTGGGAGTAATCATCAAATTTATCCCTGATCCAGTGATTGTCGGATTTACAGCAGGGATAGCTGTTATTATCTGGGTTGGACAATGGAAGGACTTTTTTGGTTTACCAGCGATTTCGGGTGAACATTTTCATCAAAAACTTTGGCAATTAATTCAAGCCTTACCGCAATTCCATCTGACAACTACCCTGCTTGCTCTTTTTTCTCTGGCAGTGCTTATCATTGCACCGCGTATATCTTTTTTAAAGCGTATCCCCGCTCCGTTGATCGCATTGGTTATTGCCACTGCTTTGCAAGCCATCTTTCAGTTTGACGGTGTTAACACAATTGGTAAGGCGTTTGGCGGGATTCCGCAAGGCTTGCCTTCACTTAATTTTCCTCCGGTCACAACAGCAAGGATTATTGAACTGATTGGTCCGACGTTCACTATTGCCATGCTAGGAGCCATTGAGTCTCTTTTGTCTGCTGTGGTAGCAGACGGAATGGCAGGTACAAAACATAATTCTAATCAGGAGCTGATAGGGCAAGGTGTGGCCAATATTGTCGCACCGTTTTTGGGCGGATTTGCTGCCACCGGCGCTATCGCGCGAACAGCGACCAACATTCGTAATGGTGGAACCAGTCCTTTATCCGGAATAGTTCATGCGCTAATGCTGGTGCTGATTATTCTGGTGCTGGCTCCGCTGGCGGTCAATGTGCCTCTGGCGGTTCTGGCGGCCATTTTATTTGTCGTTTCCTGGAATATGAGTGAAGCCCGTCATTTCATCAAAATGCTTAAGCAGGCTCCGCGCGCGGATATTGTCATTCTCCTGGTCACTTTTGCACTGACCATTTTTGCTGATTTGGTGATTGCGGTAAATATTGGGGTGATTCTGGCGGTGTTGCATTTTGTTCGCCGTATGGCCTCCAGTGTTGAAGTTCGTGAGGCGGATGAAAAAGATATCCAGAAGGAACTAAAAGATAATGGCATTGAAAAACTGCCAGCGGGCACTCAGGTTTATACAGTCGAAGGTCCTTTCTTTTTTGCAGCGGTTGAAAATTTCGAACATGCGCTGGCCGCTACACATACCGACCCCAAAGTGCTGATCATCCATTTGCGCTGGGTGCCATTTATTGATATCACCGGTTTGCAAACCTTGAAAGAAGCGATTGGCAATCTTAAGCGCCGCGGTGTGAAAGTTATTCTTTCCGGAGCGAACACACGGGTGACTCACAAACTGGAAAAAGCGGGAGTGAATGATTTGATTGGCTCGGAGAATATAATGCCAGATATCAGTAAGGCGATTGCCGCCTCGCTTTAGGTCAAAAAGCGCCCTAAGCCTATGAAAAATCATCCTCGCCGCCATCGGTTGACTGTGGAGGGAGCGGAGCGCCGGGGATTCTGCGGGTTTCAAAGGCCCATTCGCCTAAATCAATTAATTTACAGCGCTCCGAGCAAAAAGGGCGAAAGCTGTTTTCCGGCTTCCAGGTATTCGTTTTGCCGCAGATGGGGCAGTTAATTTTTTTTGATTTTTGCATAATGAATAATTCCAAAAACTACAGCCAATTATCCCAGGCCATGTCCTGTGTTAAAACCGGGAGCCTGGCCGCATGTAGCAGATGATTCAGGCTTGTTTGCCGTATTATGAATCAAGGGGGGATAATGATCAGCATCTTTTGTATTAATCTCTGATTTGGATTGTTCTGCAGAAAAAAGCGGCTCATTTTGCAGTGTCTCCAAATGCTGTCTGGATGTTTTAAGGCTTTTATAGAGCCATTTCTTTTTGGAGTGCTGGTCGCTCAGCTCGACGGCCTGGCTGGCGGCAAACCATGCAAGACCCACGGCCAAAGCCAATATCCCAAGGCCGAGAACAGGAAAACTTCCAAATCCGGCAAATAAACCCATACTGCTTAACAACCCCGAGAATCCTGAACTAAATCCTGCTACCGAACCAAAGGCCCCCGCAAATACGATAAATGCGATTTCCCTTTTTTGCTCAGCGGTTGACCCTTTTACATGTTCTGAATGAAAGCTAAGCAGTAAAAACTCATATAAAGGCTCCCTTAAAGCCGATTTGCGCGCATCGCCCTGCAAGGTCAGAACACGTAACCATTGCTGTTTATTTCGTGTAAGGCAAGCCAGGAATTGCACGTTGAGCGAGAAATCCTGAGCGGAATTTAATTCTGTTTCATTAAGCCAGTTTCTGAGAAACTGATAAAAGTCCTGATTGAAGCCATTATTCGCTTCGCATTGCCTTTGGTAAGCCAGTTGAGCCTGGTTAATCAGCAGGTAAAATTGATTGAGATATTCTTCTGAGTAGCGCTTGAATTTATCGGATAATTTGTTCTCTTTTTTCTGAAAATATTGATAGGTCCAGTAAAGGACCGGTATCGATACCAGAGCAAAAAGGCCGCCGCTTAAAACTCCGAGGCTAACTGCGGCACTGCTGCCTGCAGCCAGCCCAAAGATGGCTACGGAAAGCCCTAAAAAAGGCCAGGCAACTCCGGATGCGGTTCCTAAACCAGCAAATGCAGATCTCAGTAGAGACATATTCTCTCCTGCTTAATTAAAACGGATGGCCAGGCATTAAAATCCCTGAATAGGCTGTGACCATAAATAACCAGTTTAACCTACTGTAAAATCTTCTCCAATGCCTGGAACTACTTTCCAGTCGCAGTATGCGCCATGATACGCCAGTGCATTAATGTCTGGTTGTGCTGGTCCATTGGCAGTGACTACAAAAACGCAGGTCTGGGATTCAAATCCCGTTGTTTCCTTGATGGCGGTAATCGTGTAGGCAATATCGAAACTGGCATCATCAGAAAAACCGAATCCATATCGCAAGCCCCGCGTGGGTGAAATCTGAAATTCATTAACGGGCTGACAGGATTCGTCAACCAGTAAACCTGCCTGGCTGATCATTCTCATCGTTATTTTCCAACTGCCTTCGGTACTACGGATGTCATGCCAGGTGTGAACATCACAGCGCGGTGAAAAAGCAAATGCAGAGCTGCAAAGGGCCAAGAGACAAAAACCGGCTAATTTCATCTTAAATCCATTTAAGCTAGAAGCCGAATATCATACACGAATGATAATCATTTTCAATTGAATTTTTATAAATTCAGCAGGTGCTTTTTTCTGAAGAAAAGTATAAAATTTGCCCATTGGAAAATCAATGGACCCAACATGATTTATTTCAGCTATCTTTATTTTCTGTTTACAGGAATTTTTCATACTGAAATTCACCCCTTCTTTTTAGGCGATGCTAAAATCCAGATCATCCGACAGGCTGGCCAGGGAAAAACCCTGGTGCATTTGCACGAAAATGAGAGTACCGCGCTTCAGGCTGCCAAACTTTATGTGGATTCTAACGGCGGCACATTAATTACCTTACATCATTCCGGAAAACGGAACATTGTTTTCTATCTCAAAAAGCAGCGCTACGAATTTGACCCCAATCGCATATTTACTGATGCAGGCATCAAAAAAACCTTAACCCAGTATGGTAACTATTCACCTTCTGCGCATCGTGAAGTCAGACGATTCGCCAAAGCCATTCTTGAGTTGATTCCTCCCGGCAAAGTCATTGCGGTCCACAACAACCAAGGCTATTCGATTCAGGAGTATTTTCCTAAACATCCCCTGGCACCGGATGCCAAGGCATTAAATTATCTGCGCAATTCCAATTTCCGCAATTTTTTCTTTGTGACCCGTCAAGAAGAGTTTCAAAGATTAAAGCGTCTGGCATTTAATGTCGCATTACAATCAGACCATGCCCAGGATGACGGTTCTCTGTCTTATTTTTTAGGAAAGGAAAATTATATTAATATTGAAGCCGGATATGGACAGTTAACTGCTCAATTGCAAATGTTATTTAATGCCTGAATAAAAAAGACACCCGAAGGTGTCTTTTTTACCATTGCAAGGATTAAACTGGTGGTGGCGTTCCGCCGCCAAACAAGTTCAAAATAAGTAAAACAACGAACACAACCAGGAACAGGAAAAACAGAATTTTAGCGATACTGGTTGCTGTGGATGCAATTCCCCCAAAGCCAAAGGCGCCTGCGATAATTGCAATCACCAGAAAAATAAGTGCCCATCCTAACATAGAGATCTCCCTATCTTAAGTTAATGGCATCGTTCAATGCCTCTCACTTTAATAATAGTCAAATAAGATAGACTAGTAAAATCGACTAGTTCTCATTCGGATCAAAGCTTTCAAACTCATCTTCATTGAAAGGATCGTATTTTTCGCGTTGCTTCTCTTTTTTAGCAAGCTCCTTGTCCTGCAGGTCATTGGTTTGCCTGAAAAGCGCATCAATGTCCTCATCAGAGTAATTTCCCTTTCTATCATTCAGCTTCTTAAATGCATCACTATTCATCGCTCTATTCTATATGGAAGCAGTTTTATATAGTTTAGCTCAGGATACTCTGTGCTGCAGCCTCTTTAATTTCCTGCAATACCAAATCATGCGCTTCTACTTTATGTGCGGCAATACTTTTTGATAATTCAAGCATTTGCTTCAGAAATAAACTTTCCACCGAGTCAAGTTTGATTGTCGGATTAATTCGGTTATCAGTAAGGCTTAAAGAGTTGTTCAGGAAATTAAGCGCAGTCATGCGCACTTGCTTATTCGTATGATTGAGTTGAATGGCAATTGCGTTGCAAACCCGGGGTAATTCAAGCTTAATATCGAGTGAACTAGCCCAGGCGCTAAGACAATTGATTGCAGCCAGACATACCGAGTAAGAATTATTATCAAGCTGTTGAATGATGTAATCAAGTAATTCATGACGAGCTTCCACCGCTAAATTACTGCCCAGGAAGGCTAAAGATTGCAATAATTCTTCACGGACGGCGACATCTCCCTGCTGCAGTCGGGTTTTGTAATGACTCAGATCAACGGAACATTTCCATGAGGCCAGGCAATTGGCTGCGGCAAGGCGAACCATTTTACTGGAATCACTGTCAAATATCATTTTTATATTATATGGGTTATTGCCATTAGAATCAGGGGTCGGCAAGACTGTACCAAGGCAGTCCAATACTATTTTGCGGGCATATTGATTAGGTGATTTCAGGTTCAAAACAAGATTGCTTATTGCTTCACTTTGCTCTGCTTTATCCAGTTGTGGGAGCCAGACAATTAAACAGCGTGAGATTTCCTGATAATCTATCAAGCTAGCCAGATAGAGCTGTTGTATGATTAAGTGAGCCAATTCGAGCAAAAGAGGCTTTTCTTTAATCCATATTCTTAAAAATACCATTGACTCGTTGCGTGCATGACTATTTAACTGGCCTGCTTTAAATTTTCTCAGTACTTCATCGATTATTGTCTGACCGATAGATGGTTGTATTGGAGCATTTTTATCCTCCGCAGGGATTGGGAGTAATAGCGAAATAAATCGACTAAAATAGCGTACGCATTCATAACCGAGCTCATAATCAGAAAAGTGCTTAAATATGGTTTTACTTAAATCTTCAAGATCTTTTTTATCAAGGAGAGCCGCCCATGTTCTGAGACAATTCACAGTTGATTTGCGAATCAATAAACTGCTATGTTTCAGAAGCGGGGCAAGATCCTGAACCATTTTTAGAGCGACTGCTGGTCTGTTATTCAATGAAACCTTCCACGTCTGCAAGCAGTTAAGAATCGCCAAAGGAAACTGCTCAACCTCAGTTTCGGCAAGTTTTTCTTTCAGTTTGGGCAGCAAAGCGATAAGCGATTCCTGATCCATATACAAACCCCAGATTTCAATGGTTCCCAAAGTCTGTGTTCTTTCTTCAATTGATCTGGAATTATCCATAAAGCGGTCAACAAGGACTGTCATCCTGTCTCTTAATGTCGCGCCTTCCAAAATAGGGGCCAGGACTTGCAGCGTTGCTGAATCAGTCTCCCTTTTCATTTTCAAGGTAAATAAGTCGTCGTTCCCCCCTGATAGCTGATCATGTAAATCAATACAAGCGTCAACCATCGTACGAACTTTATCGCGGAGTTCGAGTTTTTTGGCAAGCGCTGTTCCAGTCTTTTCAATTTCTGGCTTGTCTAATTGGCTGAACCAGTAGTTGAGGATGCGGGCTGCGGATTTTCTTGAATTAGAACTTTCTTCACTATTACAGAGCCGTTCAAATAGGCTATTCATAATAGCGGCCACATATTGCTTTCCAGTAACAAAAGTTAATTGGATTAGGTATTGATAATCGTAATAACTAGAAACCTGGTTATATTTAAGGGCTAATCGTGTTTTAAACTGCTCCTCTTTCGGGATAGTTTCTGACAGAGAGAGCCCTCTTATGGCTGCGCTCAACTTTAAGCCACAAAACCGTTCAATGGGGCTAAGCTCAGGCCTTTCAATCAATTTCTCTAATTGCGTGCCAAGAACCATCAAATGGTCAGGACCTCGATGGCTGATAAACGTCTCCAGGGAGAGAGCCCATTGAACCATTAATATTTTCTGGTATCCAACAGCCTCCGCATCGTTTTTTAAAAAAAGCGCCTGTTCGGCAAGGCTTCTAAAATGACAACTCCAACGACGATAGTGTTCAAATAAAACCCAGGCAGGCATTTGGACTAGAATAGCCCGTTTAAGGGCAGGGGGCTGCTTAAAGAAGATGGTCATAAAACTTTTGCAGGATTTTAATTGGATTGAAATTATACACTGCGATACCAATTGTGAAAAGTAATACTATTGGCCCTCCCTGGCTCGTCTTAGGGACTCATTGCACAGGCTCGTATTCAAGCGATAAACAGGCTAACATAATAGATATTGAACTGTTTAACTGGATGAGATAATGCGGGAATTTAACTTGCTTGATCAATGTCTTGCTCAAATTGATACGGCAATTCGCAGCCTTTTGCCGCCGGAAAAACGGGAAACGGCGAGAGTCTCGCCGGCTCAGGGGCTTAAGGAGCCGCATTTAAGCATGCAGGAAAGGAAGCATGTTGCCGGGCTGATGCGCGTGAATCATGCCGGAGAAGTATGTGCGCAGGCCTTATATCAGGGGCAGGCGCTCACCGCTAACCTGGCTCATGTCAGGGAAAAAATGACTCAGGCTGCCAGTGAAGAGGTAGATCACCTCGCCTGGTGTGAGCAGCGTCTGAGGGAACTCGGCAGTGAACCCAGTATTTTAAACCCCGTCTGGTATGCAGGCTCTCTCATGCTGGGAGCTGTGGCCGGTCTGGCTGGCGATAAAGTGAGCCTGGGATTTTTGGCCGAAACAGAAAATCAGGTTTCCACACATCTTAAAAATCATTTAAAAAATCTTCCGGCTCAGGACCGCAAATCACGTGCAATTATTGAGGAAATGGAACAGGATGAAACTAATCATGCCCATGAGGCGATTGAAGCGGGAGCAATGGAGCTGCCCTTGCCGATAAAAAAGATGATGTCTGTAGTCTCTAAAATAATGACTAAAACCGCTTATTACATCTAACCATGACTATTTTATTAATTGCCGCAGCTTTTCTCCTGGTTCTGCTCAATGCGTTTTTTGTGGCGGCAGAATTTGGCATGGTCCGTTTGCGCACGACTCGTGCGGCAATTATCGCGGAGGAATATCCCTGGCGCGGCCGCATCCTCGCCAGAGTGCATAGTCAGCTTGACGCCTATCTTTCTGCCTGCCAGTTAGGTATTACCTTGGCTTCTCTTGGTCTTGGATGGATTGGAGAACCAGCCTTTTCCGAGTTGATTTCCCCGCTGCTGCATCAAATGGGTATTCAAAGTCAGGGGCTCGTTGAATTCATCAGCTTCGTCTTTGCCTTTTCGCTGCTCTCTTTTTTACACATTGTTGTCGGAGAGCTGATGCCCAAATCCCTGGCGATTCGGCAAAGCGAGCAAATCTCACTATGGACTGCTGCTCCTCTCTATTATTTTTACTGGTTGATGTTTCCTATTATCTGGATGCTCAATTATTCATCCAATTTTTTTCTGAAGTTGCTAGGGCTTGACGTGATTCATCCCGGGGAACAATCCCATTCGAGCGAGGAAATCAAGTTAATCCTGCAATCCAGTCAGCAGCATGGCGAGTTGAGTCCTCAGGAAAGCAATATTCTGGCGCAAACCTTAGAGCTTGCTGATCTTCGTGCGGATGATGTTATGCAGTCCTCCAATGACATGATTAAATTGCCCAATCCTGTTGAAAAGGATGGTCTGATAGAAATTTTGAACCGTTATCGCTACAGCCGCTATCCCGTTTTTGATCAGAAAACAAAGAAAATCATTGGCCTTTTGCATGTGAAAGACATACAACCTTTGCTGCATAGGACAGAAAAGGGTGGTCTTTTGAATCTTCAGGAATTGGTAAGGCCCATTCCTAAAGTGTCTTATCGCATGCCGGCACTGGTTTTGCTGAGACGATTCCAGGAAGGAATGCCGCATTTTGCTCTGATTGTCAGTCGTCAGGGAGGTATAATTGGCTTTATCACCCTGGATAATCTCCTGCATTTGGTTCTGGGCGTAATTAAAGACGAGTTTCATAAAACGCAGGATGCCTGGGTTGAACATAAAGACGGATCGCTCACAGTAAAAGGCGATTGCCCGCTTTATACTATTGAGCGTGCCTTGCACAGGGAGCTTAGTTTATCTGAAGAGCAGGAAGAAGAGGCGGCAACCATTGCCGGTTTAATTTTGCATCAGTTAGGATCGGTGCCGGCAGAAGGTGAAAGCATTGAGTTTAATGATTTTATCGCCAGGATTGAACAGATGCAGGGTGCGAGGATTGCCAAAGTGCGAATTAAACCTCTTGTCAGAGAAAATGATTAATTAACAGACGGATTTTAAATAGATATAGCTTAAGTGGCATCGTGTTTTGGTTTAGCCGTGTAAAGCCCAATGGCACATACTTAAGGCTTTATAACCCTAACTCCTACGTCCCTCGGCTTGTCCGAGGGATCCAGGAAACTCATGTCAGGATTGGATCTCTGGATCCCTCGGACAAGCCGAGGAACGTAGATAAATATTTTAAGTAAGCGCCATTGGTATAAACTCTGGCCAAAAGGTCAGATCAACGCATAACTGGAAATGACAATTATGGATTCTGCCTGGTTCATCATTCTGGTTATCATGATTGCCTTTGTTTTTGATTTTATTAATGGTTTTCATGATGCCGCCAATTCAATCGCCACCATTGTGACCACTGGTGTATTAACCCCTCGCCAAGCCGTGTTATGGGCCGCTTTTTTCAATTTTATCGCTTTTCTGGTTTTTAATTTAATGGTTGCCAAAACCATTGGCAGCGGCTTAATTGACACTTCCATTGTCAGCGCGCCATTAATTTTCGCTGCCTTAATCGGTGCTATCTCATGGAATTTGCTGACCTGGTATTATGGTTTACCTTCCAGTTCCTCTCATGCTCTGGTCGGAGGATTAGCGGGAGCAGCGGTTGTCAAAGCCGGATTTACAGCGCTTGTCCCAATGGGCTTTCTTAAAGTGATTGCCGGTATTTTCATTTCTCCCGTTCTTGGAATGCTGCTGGGTTTTCTATTTACAGGTGTTTATAAAATGGCCGCTGGCAATTCTCATCCCAGACAGATACGGCGGACTTTTAAACTGTTGCAGCTAGCCTCTTCGGCATTTCTCAGTCTGACTCATGGCGGCAATGACGCGCAAAAAACCATGGGCATTATTGCAGTCCTGCTTTTCTCAGCGTCCTGGTTGGGTGATCAGTTTTATATCCCATTCTGGGTAGTTATCTCCTGTCATTTGGTGATAAGCCTGGGAACTCTCGCCGGTGGGTGGCGGATTGTGCATACAATGGGGAATAAAATAACCCAATTGAATACGCTCAAAGGCAGCGCCGCGGAAACAGGAGCTGCCATTACCATTTTTGTAGCGACAGAATATGGAGTTCCGGTGTCAACCACGCATACAGTTACAGGTGCGATTGCGGGAGTTGGAATGGTTGAGGCCCAGGGAGCGGCAGGAACACGCTGGTCAATCATACGTCGAATCTTTCTTGCCTGGCTGCTGACCATTCCGGCAGCTGGAGTCGTGGCGGGAGCAGTGATGTATATAATGCACTGTTTTTATTGACTTTTTAATAATTAATAGAATACAGTCTCCTCAAAGGATTTAAACCGGTTTTCTTTAAAAAAGAATCAAAAAACGAACAAATTGATTATTTTAATAGGTTGTAAAAAAAAATTAATGTGATAAAATTGTTGACTGTCCTGCCTTTTTGTATCTTTTGAAATCAATGTGAAAATTTTCTTGCCATCTATCCTGTAATTCGGTAGAATGCGCAGCATCTTAGCCGTTGCCTGACGAGCATGAAGTCGAAGTCTGAAAGCTTTAAAAAAGTTGAAGAAGAGTTAAAACCCGATGCAGAAGAAATGTATAAAAAAGGGTTGTCGCAAGCACTCGCCTTCATGCTGGCAATTCCTGGCAGGTTAGACGCGCAAGCCAGACTGCTTGCCAAAAAGCTCCATGATGACGGCGATATTTATATTGCCTATTCCGTAACAGATGCCTTCAATCTCTCCATTAGCAATCTGAAACTGTTTTGGGATTTACTTCTTACAAACTCTTCTCGAAACTCTGCCGATGCCCTGCACGACTGGCTGCTAACACCAGTTGGAATCTCCGTTGCAATTACTGAATCCATCAGTCTTATTGCCCTGTCGGTCATGGGTAATTATTTCGATGAGAAAGACAAAAACTGGTTTAAGAGCACGGTCGCCACCTATTGGCCCTACCTGCGCGATGTGATGAAAGCATTAAAAAATGCGTATAAGGGAATACGAAGTCTTTTGCAAATTGCAAATGTTCTTGACAATAGCAAGGCATTTAACTTTCTGATTTTGCCAATGGGACTTAGTTTTGGAATATTGGCAGCACTCAACCGCATCTGGTATCGGCACATGCTCAGCATACGCAAAGAGTCAATGCGTCTGAATGCCAAATATCTGGATATGATTCAGGAAAGAAAAGACCTGGCTGCGAATGAGATTGAAGAGTTTCGTGCGGCGGTCAGAAGGCAGACTACTCGTGTGCGAGTGATGGCCCTTATGGCGGCTACCTATGGCGGAATCATCGATAGCCTTTACCTTTATCTGGGGGTAATGAGTTTATGTCCGCTGTCTATACCTGCTTTTGCTATCATGACGGCGTTCAGTCTTATTTACTGTGTGACCTGCGTCGCCACTCGTCTCTATGAAGAGTATGACTATCAACGCAAGCTTGTCATCACACAGGCTAAAATTGAATTAGCGCTTTACACCCAGGAATACCGCGATATCCTGACTCAGAAGTTTGCTGAGTTGGAGCCGTTGACGCTGGAAATTTCTAAAAGAAGTTCAGCTTATTTGGGTTCTCTTGCCAAGCGGGCTCTTGGAGATACCGAGCTTGATGCCCTATCGGCTGATGAAAAGCAACATCTCGAGGAATACACGCAGCCCCGGGAAAAGCACAATTACAAAGAGTTTAAAGAGCAGCACGACGCTTTAACTTCTGAAATCTATGAAATATTGCAGGGCTTTGCCAAGCGGCGTCAGTATTTGCAAGACCTGGTTTTACTTTCAGATTCTTCCGCTTTTCTTGCGGGTTTAAAAAATGGTTTGGCAGCCTACGGTGCGGTGGCGAGTATGGTGTTCTCTGCTGCCACTTTTCTGACTTTAGCCGCTGTTCCATTTCCACCCCTGCTAGTGATTGCTTTTGTGTCTTCTGGTCTGGCTCTGTTGATTGGGTTTGTGGCTTATACAATGTATGCCAATTACAAGCACCGTATTCAACAAACACCAGAAAAGAGAGATCCATACTCCCGCCTTTCCGATTTCCTGAAAAATTGTACTGATTTACAGAATCCTGAAAAAATGAGTGCTCAGGAAGAAGTAGCAGCGGTTCTCGCAGAGGGGCTTCTACTCGATCCTTCACCGCAACAGCCTTTTCAGGAGTGGTTTGAAATAGTGCGCGCGGCCAACCCTAACAAAGGGCTCAAAGCGACCGATTTTCTCCTCAATCCATTACAGGATGTCGATCAAAATGGGCATTATCATGATACGCCGCTGATGGTTGGGCTGGGGGTGGTGAGTTCAGTCGTGCATTCGCTGATTTTGGGCGGCAGGGCTTTGGCGCGAGGGTTTGGACGTGATGCCATTGATGCGGTGTCCAAAAAGGACAGCCAGGATATTGAAATGCAGAATATGGCTGGTAAAGGCCAGGATTATCCGCCATTCGATGACTACGAAGAAGACAAAACGTATGATGAAGCCAAGGTCAAAGATCTTAAGGAGCAACCCCGCCCCACATCGAAACAGGGATCAGGACGGCCTGTTGAACGACATCCTGACTCCCGTAATAGTTTTCATCGTCGTTCAACGTCCATGTTTTCCCTCTCAAGTCACCCTGAATCTGATATATCCCTAAGCAGACCTTCGCAAGATGATGCCGTTTCTATAAAAGCACTGAATTCACCCAGATCTCGGGGAATGTTTAGCCGATCTGATAACTCCAAACCCACTAAAAGCTCAGGACTCACTTACGCTGCGGGTACATCGATCATTTCTTCTGATACAAGAATGGGTTTAATGTAGGATCATTATACATTTTAAACTGATGATACACTCGGAATGTCCGGCTTCCTGCTCTGATTTCCTCAATGAATTCTCGTAAACATTGCTGCAACTGTTGCTGTTGAAGGTGAAGAGTATCCAGCTTTCGCTGGCATAATTGACGATGAGCTTCACTGGCATCCTCGCGTCTTGTCTGTAAATCCATATGATAGGTTTTAAGAGCCAGAATGGATAAACGATCAATAATCATACCGGGTGTTTCGGAATGGACAGGGCAGCTGGCTGAGGTGCTGGGCGATAAGTTGTTATACAACCACTCATCCATTGCTTCCATACGGTTATTTCTCTGCTGATTAAAACCGTCAATTTCTCGTTTTGCCTCATAGACATACTGATAGCCTTGATCGTCTCTTCGAGCTCTGTCTTCAGCATTCCATAACTGGAAGTTAAAGGCATGGTTTTCTTCGACCAGAGCAAAAAAGTCCTGTTGAGTGAAGCGAAGTGCTTCTGCTTTCCAGCGGATGATGGATTGTTCATGCAAGTCAAAAAGCGCATCAAGATCAATAAGCATATGTTAAAACCCGGGATGTAAAAAGCCGCTAGTGTAGCATGTATCTTTGTCCGCAGTGAAACTTACTGGGTCTGATCAAAATACTGGGAATAAATTTTGACATAAGTGCCATCATTTTCCATGCTCAGCAAGGCTTTATTGATGCGGTCAACAAGCGCCTGTTCATTTTTATTGGCCATAATACCGTAGCCGATACCAATTTTCATTTCAGAACCAATTAATTTGAAATCACCATTAGCGCTCCAGTATTTGGAGGAACCCTCATCGAGAATAAGGGCGTCAATCTCGTTATTGTTCAATGCCTGAAAAATTTCGGGTTGCGTTGAGTATTCAATAATCTGTATGTTACTGTTAAATTTATCGAGCAGCATTTCTTTGAAAATTGTGCCTTTTTCCGAGCCTACTTTTTTTCCGGCAAGATCATTGAAGGCGTTAATCGGTGATTTGGAACTGGTCAGGAGCTGGCCGCTGCTGGGAAGATAAGGCAGACTGAACAGATAGCTTTCCTTGCGATCATCGGTTATAGTAATCGCTGCGATGGACAGATTAATATCTCCGCTATAAGTTTTTACCATTAATTGTTCAAAAGTCATGGGAATAAACTGACAGTCAGCCTGAATGCGACGACAAACCTCCTCCATAATATCAATATCAAATCCAAAGAAATGATTGGATTTGTCAGCGGCCATTTCAAAAGGAGGAGCGTAGGGAAGCGTACCAACAGTGAGGGTTTCTGCGTGTAAAACGCTGCTTAACAGGAGTAAAACCCCCAACGCCAATTTTTTCATTGCATAAACCTTATTGAATCAAGCTCGAGAATGGATAAAAAATAGTGACTATCAGTCACTATAGCCTAGCTAATGCAAGAGGTACAGTCTATAAAATTGTGATACTATCAGTAGACAACTGCCAGCCTTTCGCAGAAACGCGAGGTTTATCACCACCAGGAGGTTATTAATGAGATTAATTATAGCTGCTTTGCTTCTATTGCCCTCTTTAATAAGTCGAGCAGACAATTTTCCGACCACCTGCCAGCCTGTGACGGTTCAGGGTGAAACCGTGATGTTGAAGACAAAGCAGCCGGTCCTTATCTTGATCCATAATTTATCTGAATCTGATTTATGGATTACTCACCCGGTTTCCGAACCCGATGCAAGTGCCGGGTGGAGCAGTCGTTTGACCGCTGGTAATTGGTCGGCGCTGAGTCTCGATAAAAAGAAATTTGAGCTAAGTTGTATCGAATCCAGACCGGGCCATGAGCAACAGATTCCCTGTGAGGGAACGATCGCAGTGTGTGCCTGGACCGGTGTAAAAATTCCGGAAAAGAATGCCGGCACCTTCTGGGCTGCAGAAAATATGCCCCTTGCCTCCCTGTCAGCAAACCTGGGTGGACGAGGATTTAAATTACCTGATCAGTCTCAATAAATGGTAGACTGAACTATATAATTATTAGATTGAGAATTGTGAGCAAAAAATCAAAGGATCCCTACTATAAAAGGGAGAAAGAAAAATACGAGGTTCCTATCCCCAGCCGCGAGTTTATTATGCAGGTCCTGGAGGAGTACGGACGTCCTATGACGCGTCAGCAGCTATTAACCCGGCTGGCTGTAGAGGATGAAAATGAACAGGAAGTTCTTGGCTATCGCTTAAAGGCGATGCTGCGTGATGGTCAAATTATGCAAGACCGCCGCAATCGTTTTTGCCTGCTGAAACGCATTAATCTCCAGCGTGGAACTGTCCAGGGACATCCGGATGGTTTTGGGTTTTTCATCCCTGATGATGGCAGTGATGATTTTGTGTTATCTGCCACGGAAATGCGCGCAGTGATGCACGGCGACGTAGTTTTAGCCTTCCAATCCGGTTTTGATCGGCGTGGTCGTCCGGAGGGACAAATCCATGAAGTGATTGAACATGGGAATCTTAGCGTGGTTGGTAAATTTTTTACCGAACATGGCGTAGGCTTTGTCATACCCGATAACAAGCGTCTTACCCAGGATATCGCTATTCCGCTAGGCTTTTCTGCTGAGGCCAAAAATGGCCAGATGGTTCTGGCTGAAATCATCGCTTTTCCTTCCAAACGAAATCAGGCGATTGGCAAGATTGTTCATATTCTTGGGGATCATATGGCCCCGGGAATGGAAATTGAAGTGGCTATCCATGCACATGCCATCCCTGCCGAATGGCCCCCGGAAGTGCAGTCAGAGATGACTCGTGTTCCGCAAAGCGTCACCGAGGATCAGATAAAAGGACGAACCGATTTAAGGGACCTCCCTTTTGTCACTATTGACGGTGAAGATGCCCGGGATTTTGATGACGCGGTGTATTGCTATAAGAAGCCCAAAGGGGGATTCCAGCTCTATGTGGCGATTGCCGACGTAAGTCATTATGTAAAAGTAGGTTCGGCACTGGATCAGGAGGCATCGAGACGGGGTAATTCAGTCTATTTTCCCGGTAAAGTGGTGCCTATGCTCCCGGAAGCTTTATCAAATGGAATTTGTTCATTAAACCCTCACCAGGATCGGCTGTGCATGGTGGCGGAGATGGCCATCAGCTCTGAAGGAAAGATTACTCGCTCCCGCTTTTACCGGGCAGTTTTTCATTCCCATGCCAGACTGACCTATAACCAGGTGGGTGACTGGCTTGAGCAGGGAAATGCTGATGAAACTCACCAGCCGCTGTGGCCGATGCTGGAAAATCTGTACGATTTGTATCGGGTGCTGCTTAAAGCAAGAAAATTACGGGGTGCGATGGATTTTGAAACCACCGAAACCAAAATTGAATTTGATGACAAGCGTAAAATAAAGAAAATTGTACCGGTTGTCCGCAATGATGCCCATCGATTGATTGAGGAGTGCATGCTGGCAGCCAACGTGGCCACTGCCCGTTTTCTCGAAAAAGCAGAAATACCTGCTCTCTATCGCGTGCATGAAGTGCCTGAAGAAGACAAAATAACTGCTTTGAGGCAATTTCTGGGAGAGCTCGGTCTGCGTTTGGAAGGTGGAAAAAAGCCAAGCCCCAAAGATTTTCAGAAAACCCTGTCAATGATCCATGACAAGCATGAGCGGCACCTGATTGAAACAGTAATGCTGCGCTCCTTAAAACAGGCGCAGTATCGTGAGGATAATGAAGGGCATTTTGGATTGGCTTATCCTGCCTATACGCATTTCACTTCTCCCATCCGCCGGTATCCGGATTTGTTGATTCACCGTGCAATAGGGCACTTACTGGATAAAAAGGATTCTGATTCATTCGGCTATTCGCATGATGAGATGAATAAATTAGGCAAGCATTGCTCAATGACGGAAAGAAGAGCTGATGAAGCCACCCGAGAAGTGGTTTCCTGGTTAAAATGTGAGTATATGCAGGACAAACTGGGTCAGACTTTTCATGGAACGATTTCTGCGGTTACCGGCTTTGGAATTTTTGTGGAGTTGGATGAAATCTACGTCGAAGGGCTGGTGCATGTCACGTCTCTTCGTAATGATTATTATTCTTTTGACGCAGTAAAACATCGGCTGGTAGGCGAGCGGACGAATCAGACCTATCGCCTGGGTGATAAAATGACGGTTCTGGTTGCTCGTGTTGATCTGGATGAACGAAAGATTGACTTTGAACCTGTCGATGAGGAAAAGAAGAATGGCTGATCAAATAGTTTATGGTCTCCATGCGGTGACCGCTTTACTTAAAAAACCTCATCGCCCTGTACATAAACTACTGCTGAGCCAGGAACGTCAGGATCAGCGCATGCAGCAGCTAGTCAAATTAGCTGAAGAGACAGGAGTTCCAATGGAATTCCTTTCTGTGCAAAAGATGAAACAACAATATCCTGACCTGGCGCACCAGGGTGTGCTGGCGGTTACAGGCAGGTTACCAGAATACGGTGAGAGTGATTTGGCGCATATGATAGCGGCTTGCAAAAAGCCGCCTTTAATCCTCATTCTTGACAGCGTTACTGATCCTCATAATCTGGGGGCTTGTTTGCGTACGGCTGATGCGGCCGGGGTGGATTTTGTTATTATTCCGAAAGACAAGAGCGCGGGAATTACTCCTGTGGTTAGTAAAGTAGCCTGCGGCGCCGCCGAATCCATTCCTGTAGTCAAAGTGACCAATCTGGTGCGTGCGATGGAAATCATCAAACAGGAAGGTGTATGGCTATATGGAGCCGCCGGCGAGGCTCAGGATAGTATCTACCAACTCGAGTTAACCTCGTCTGTTGCGCTGGTGATGGGTGCTGAAGGCAGTGGTTTACGCCGATTGACCCGCGAGCATTGCGATGGTCTTTTTTCGCTGCCGATGCTTGGTAGTGTTGAAAGCCTGAATGTTTCTGTAGCTGCAGCGGTTTCCTTATATGAAGCGGTGCGTCAAAGGCTTGTTTAATATCTTTCTTTGGAAATACTCTCTCCCCCTCAGGGGAGAGTTAGAGAGAGGGGCTTAAATCAATCTTCACCTAGCCCTCTCCCAGCTTGGGAGAGGGGATTTTCTCTTCTTTACTCAAGCGCGCAATAAGCATGCTGCTGACGGTATTCCCCGTAACATTTAATAATGTCGCTGGCGGATCAATGATGATACTGATCGCCGCAATCGCAATAAGCACCGAAGGAGGAAAGCCATAAACATTCAGGATAAGCAGCTCTCCCAGCATGCCGCCGCTGGGGATGGCCCCCATCACTGTCCCTACCAGTAAAGAAACACCTAGCGCGGTTAACAGAACACTGCCCGTGTCAAAGTTCAATTGAAAAATAGTCAGTAGAAAGGCAATTTTAAACATGCCGCCAATGACTGAGCCGTCCTTATGAATGAGAGAGCCCAGAGGGATCGTAGTTTCTGAAATATCAGCAGGGATCCCCATTTGACGAGTGGCCGCCAGATTGGCAGGAATACTGGCAGCGCTGCTGCAGGTAGCGAGGCTGGTGATTGCAGGTAGAAAAATATGTTTCCAATAGGTTGAAACGCCTGTCCATCCCCCCGCCAGAAAGGCATACAAGCTATAAAAGAGAGTGAAATAGATCAGGGCGGCAATGTAGTAAGTGACAGCAATGTGAAAATAAGTTTCGATAATCTCATGACCAAGCTCACTCACCAGCGAAGCAGAATAGGCAAAAAACCCCAGGGGTGCCAAATACATGATGAATGAAAAAATCCGCATGAACAGCGTTTCGCCAATTTGTAGCAGCGTAATAAAAGGCTCATATTTTTCTTTAGCCTCAGCGCAGGCAATGCCCACTAACAAGGAAAAAAGGATAAGAGAAAGCAGGTGTTGATGGGACAGCAATTGAAAAAATTCAGGAACAGTAAAAATGCTCGCCACCTGCTGCCCCAATTTAATTGTCTCCATTGGGGGTGGACTGTTCATCAGCAAGGTTGATAAGCCATCCAGAGGGAAGAGCTTCACAACAGCTAAAGCATACAGGGCGGCTACAGAACTGGTACATAAAAAAACTAAAGCCATATAGCTCATTATTTTTTTCAAGCGTGTCAGAGAGCCCAGACGGGATATTGCCGATGTGATGCTGAAAAAAACCAGCGGAACAATGGCGGTAAATAATAAATTAAGAAAAATATCACCCACAGGTTTAAGATATTTCACTTCTTGTTTAAAAAAACAAGCAAAAACGCCCCCCAGAATAAATGCCAGAATTAATATCAAAGAAAACAGATAAGAGTTCAGAATTCGCTTCACTATAAACCTTTTTACCAGTGCTGGCAACATCTTACACCGACTAGTGAATTGCATGAAACAAAGAAGTATTTACCCGGTAAGCTCTCTGCCAAAATCGTATTGATTTTAAACAGGTTATCTGGGTTGGTCTATACTTGCACGTAAGACCCCCTAATTCACGATCATGAATAAAAATAATTTTGAAACATTAACCAGGATGGTGTTTTTCGAGCAGCTTACTCGAGAAGAACTGGTGTTTCTTGCTGATTACATCAAGGAACAAGTGTTTTCTCAGGGTAAAACCATTCTACGCCAGGGACGCATGGGTGGTGATTTGTATCTGATTGGAGATGGGCTGGTATCTGTATGGATTGCTTTACCAGGAGATTACACTAAGGAGGCCACCACGTTGCAGCCAGGTCAATGTTTTGGTGAAGTGTCCTTTCTGGCTCATGCTCCGTTTACGGCCAATATTATCGCCGAGGTAGACACCTTCTGCTTTATTTTATCCCAGGATGTTCTTCTAATGCTGAGGGTAGCGGCTCCGCAAATTGCGTATAAAATTGAAAAAGCGATCGCTTACCAGACCGCTGAGAAGATTGTCGCCAATTTTCATCATATGCGTGAATTGTTTCATCAGTTGCCGGAAGAATACTGGGCCAGTGCCCATGCCAGACGATTAGCTGATCCCACAGCCAACAGTGAGGAACTGACTTTAACGGATTTGGATTTAGGGTATGTTCGACGCATGAATTTTTTTCAGGATATGAACAAAGAGCAGTTTGGATTTCTGATAAAACAGATGTCCATTCGCAGTTATGATCGAGGCTACCGCTTTATCACTGACGATTCAGACAATCGCCGTCTGGCCTTGATTTATTCGGGAGCTGTGATGCTTTTCTTTAAAGAAGATGGAAAATTGCAGAAATCACTTGCGGTATTTGGAGTGGGCGAGATATTTATGGAAAATTTCTTTCTTGCCGAATTCAGAAAGCACGCCAATTACGTCATCTGTGAAAAAAGTATTGTTCTGGAACTCGATGATGCCGACTATTTGAACTTGCAAAAAACGCATCCTGAAATTTTTTATAAAATAAGCCAGTATATTCACCGGGGTATCGCCCGTTCGGTTTATATAGTCAATAGACAATTTATCCGAATCGATACCGAATATCATCATTTGTTGAAGTGAGGGCATTGTATGTGCAGGGTACTCATTTATCTGGGCCAACAGGAAACCCCGATTTATGATTTGCTTTATGGGCCGGATAATTCACTGGCGCATCAAAGCTATGCGCCTCAGTTAATGCATCATATTCAGAATTTGGCAGGCTTGGGCTTTTGTGCCTGGTCTTCCAACTCGTATAATGATAGCGAGCCTTTTTATTATAAAACCACGCAATTGCCTTTTTTTGATAAAAACCTGCATCGATTATCAAAAAAGATATCGGCCAGTTGCTTTCTCGGACATGTAAGAGGTGTTGCCTATAGCACAGAGGAGACTGTATCCGAGCAGAATGTTCACCCGTTTAAGTTGGACAATACTCAACTGGCCCTGGCTCATAATGGTACTTTGGAACATATATCGATAATGAAGCAGGTTCTCACCCAGCGAATCAAACCGGATGTATTTTCGCAAATCAGAGGAACTACTGATAGTGAATGGATCTATGCTTTATTTCTCTCTCAACTCAGAGATTACACTGCGGATGTTTCGCTCGACGAAGCATGGGAATCACTGATTGAAACATTAAGAATTCTTCGTGAAGTGCGGCAGCTTTGCAAAATAGAGCTGGCGTCACCGGTTAATCTTTTTGTCACTAATGGAAAATATCTGATTGTAACCCGGTTTGTTTATGATTTCGGCCGTAACACCAGACAGGTACAAAAGGCTTTTCTGGAATATCACAGTTTATGGGTCACCTTTGGTGAGCAGTACGGTGTGTATGATGGGGTATATAAAATGCATGGCTTCAATAAGCGGAATAATATTTTATTCGCTTCAGAGCCCTTAACCAATGATAGAACAACCTGGATAGAACTTCCCGAATACTCCATTACCAAGGCATGGATTGAAAATGGCGAAGTCATTTTCAGAACGCACGATTTACTGGTTTAGAGAGTTCTTGCAGGTTTTTAAGGAGGAACAGAATGTTGGTTTTCTTACTGAGAACAGTATCCCTGGTGTTGCTTTTAGTTCGAGTGGCATTATTCGCCGCTATTCTGTTATTTCTGATTCCCTATCTGAAACAATGGAAACCTGAATGGGCGAACAATCAATATGTGACCACGCTTGAAAAAATTGAACAGCCGATTTCAAAACCGATTGATTCAGTCATTACCAAGTTAGTTCCTCCTAACAAGGAGCATGACCTGACCGGTTTGATTAAAATCATTGTATTTCTGATTATATTATCCAACATAAAATACCTGCACAAACGCATTAAACGCTACTCTTATTATCTCAAGCAGAAAAAAGATTTGCTTGCCTGGCGAAGCCAGAACAAAATTGCTCGAAATAGTAGTTTATATCTTGCATTGGAAGAAAAACTCGAGCAGATTAATAGTACTAAAAACAAAAGAGTTTCTAAGAAATTGTATCAGGAGTTCATGGCTCTTAAAAAGAAACTGGAAGCAATGTCGAGGTATTTTGCGTTTCTGTCCATCGATGTGGTGAATTCTACCGGCATGAAAACGAAAGAAGATCGCTCCCTTATTCAACTCGATTTTTTACGATTTAAGAAAATGGTGCAGAAGAATCTCGATGAAAATGGCTGTGTGAAATCTGCCTGGACCCCTGATGGCGTTATGGCGTGTTTTAACACGGTGGATAATGCAGTGAATGCTGCGCAAGCTTCTATAATTCAATTAGAGCACTTTAATGCAAAGGTTAAGCAAATTTCCAGGGATTTCGCGGTTCGTTGCGGGATTCATGCCGGTGTGATTTATTATGATGAGCGTTTGCCCCTGGAGGAGATAACCGATCAGGTTATTGACATAGCAGGCCACATGCAAAAGCATGCTGAGCCGGGTACCATTGCTATCTCAAAGACCTCAATAAAACCATCCGAGGACACCAGCGGTTTTGTGAGCAATGGGAAAACAGTCGATGATTATGAAGTGTATCAATGGAGTGCGAAAAGGGGGCAATCGACAAGCGCCTTCGCTGCAAATGGAGCTGACATCCCTCCATAAAGTAATAGTTGGACTAACAGGTAGGCAAATATGTCGCTAAAGATGACTTTTCTGGGAACAGGCTCTGCATTTACAGTGGGAAGTAATAATTTTCAATCCAATGTATTGCTTCAATTAAATGGGGAAAGTCTTCTAATTGACGCGGGTTCTGATGTCAGGTTTGCCCTGTATGATTTAAAAATCGATTACCATAATATTCGCAGCGTTTATATCAGTCATTTGCATAGTGATCATATTGGTGGACTGGAGTGGTTCGCTTTAAGTACTTTTTTTGATCCGCAATATCAGGGCAAGCCCAATCTGTTTGTTTCTGATAGCGTCGTGGGTGATTTATGGTCAAAGTCTTTGGCAGGGGGCTTAAGTACTCTACCCAATCAGCGAGCCAGTTTACAGACCTATTTCAATGTTCACTCGATCAACAAATATGGAACATTTGTCTGGGAAGGGATCACATTCAAGTTAATACAAATGATCCATGTATTTAATGATTATTCTTTAATGCCTTGTTTTGGTTTAATGTTTGAATACAATTCAACTAAAATTTTCTTTACTGCCGATACCCAGTATGTGCCTGATCAGATGATGCTTTTCTATAAAGAAGCGGATATTATTTTTCATGATTGTGAAACACAGAGTTTTCCTAGCGGCGTGCATGCTCATTATAAGGAGCTGGTCACTATTCCGCCGGAACTTAAGCAGAAAATCTGGTTATATCATTACAATCCCGGCCAATTACCGGATGCCAAAAAAGATGGGTTTTTGGGATTCGTGGCCAGAGGCCAATCGTTTATTTTTTGAAGTGAATTAATTTATTCCGGATTGCTAATAATTTCTTAAGTTTTTTTTTCTATAATAAGGGTAGTGTTTCAAAGGTTTGTCCTTATTATGCCTCCTATATTGCCCGTTTTTGATGGTTATGACAAAGAGCAGTCGAGCTTTTCATATCTATTGCAAAACTGGCGTTTTCTCAGTGGAAAAAGCGGCGGTGCCAATGACGGCGGTAAACATGGCGGCTTATACCAGGTTAAATCAGAAGAGCAGCAAGACGTCTTAGTGTATTTAAAAAAAGACCCACAGGAAGACAAGAATATCTGTGAAGTATTTGCCAGCCAGCTAATGCGCTTCATTGCAGAGGAAACCGGCGAAAATCCAGACATTATTGCCAATGTGGATTATGTTCCGACCCGGAATGAGGGCGTGTACATCGCATCAAACGTATTCACCGGATACCGTGATTTATTTTTAGATGCTCATCTTGCCTATAATTTGCCTACAGATAAGCCGCTAAGAGCCCAGGTGCCTAATTGGGAGGTCTTACCCAATCAGCGTCCTTCCTATTTTCAGCACGATGAAGCCATCGATGTCATGATTCAGTCGGGCCGTTATCGTGATTTAACGGTAGGCCTTGCTTTAAGAGCTATTCCAGACGATCCTGATTTGCATTACGAAAATATCGGCGCTGTTCCCATAAAACGTTCAGGTTCGGAAAATTATCTCCCTATTATTACGAATGGCCGCTATGAAGGGTTCGTACTCTGGACAAAAGTTCCCGATAACTCCAAAAGCTATGAACCAGTCAAAATTGGCTCTCAGACTTATTATAAGCAACAGGTCCATCAATATAATGCTGAGGCCGAGGAGCTACAGCCAGTTGACGGCATACCTAATCTTGAAACGGTTTCAGATAAAGTCCTTGAATACTGTGTCGAAACGAATGGCAAACCTTTTATTATTCCAGCAAGAAATAATACACGCGCCGCACATATTGACTTTGGCGGGTCTCTGGGTGATTTTCGTTTGCTTAATCGGCATTTGGATGGAAAAATCCATGTTAATAAGCTTCTGGATCTTATCCGTTATCGTCCCTCACGTTATGGGCCGCCCGCTTATCATAAAAAACTGCCAGTCGCTCTGACGGAAGGCAATGAATTTTTTCATGTTTTAGCTCGATTCTCCACGATCCATAAAAACAGATTGAGTGATAAAATTACAGCCGAAATTGACCGGGCGATAGATATCTATAAAGATAAGCCTGAGATTTTGATTTCATTTGCCAAACGGGTTGGGGCTCCTGTACCAAGAGATGCCAGGACCAATCTGCCCGCATTAGGCGATTCAATAAAAACGTTTGTTTTAGAGGATATGATTTCAAAGCAGGAGCATGCAAAGACTCTGTTTTTAAATCACTTCTGCCGTTTACAACGCTCCGAGCAGGTTAATTTGCTCAATATTCTGCAACCAGATGTCAGTCGTCTGCCATTAAAGCGTGATCAGATCTTATATGCCTTCTACCAAAATATATGGCAGGAAAATGAAGAGTTGTTTATCGCCCTGCAACAGATTGATGAACTGATGCTGCCCAGTGAAATCTGGACGCAGAAGAATACGCAGACCCAGGAGCAGCTACTGGTCATTGGCACCCGATTGGATGAATTTAAATCTGTTCTTCATAGTCGGTTATGTAATGCTTATTTTAAAGATAATCTCAAAGGTGAGTCAAAACGCATTGGTGAAATCGTTGCAGAGACCGCAAAGTTAATGTCGGCTTTCAGGGTACAGTATGACCGAGTCAACGATTCTCGTCTGGCCCCCGAAGTGCGCCTCGCAGCTATTGACGAATTCATTGACTCAGTGAAGAAGTTTGAGAAGGAAACCATCAAACCCAGCGGTAAACAGCAATTTGCCATCGCAGCCAGTGTATTAGTGGGGGCTTTATTGGGAGCTCTTATCGGTGCGGCTGTCGGTTTGGTGACCGGGGCGCTGGTCGGTACTCTGGTAGGGAATGTGGCTGGAGGACTCGCTGGAGCGAGTGTTGGCGGTGTGGTCGGTGCCGTCAAAGGCGCAGGCTTGGGGACGGCTATTGCCATGGGAGTAGCCGCATTGTTTTTTGGCAGTGCTGCCGCCTTTGGCGGAGGGGTTGCAGGACGTTCGCTTTTCTTTAGTAAAACACAGCAAGCTGCTGTCGATCTATCACAAACCACGCAAAACCTCTTATTTCAGCAAAAGAAAGCAATTCTTGAAAATCTGAAAGCAGGGGAACTCTCAGATGACCCTATGATTACGCCTGCGCCTGGAGGCACTTGATTCCGCGGTAAAAACCCCCCTTCTGCATCTGACTTGACTCCGTACTGTGATTGCGTACTCTATATTACTAATTACAGAGCATAATCAAACAAGGGCAGGAATGAATAATAGTCCAATTAAAAAAGCGGTTTTGTATCGCATGGTCATGGAACAGCATGTCTGCCCGTATGGCCTTAAAGCGAAAGATCTATTAAAGCGTCAAGGCTATGAAGTAGAAGACAATTATTTAACAACGCGTGAGCAGGTCGATGCATTTAAGCTCAAACATAATGTAAGTACCACGCCCCAAACGTTCATTAATGGTAAGCGAATAGGTGGTTATGACGATTTACGGGTATATTTTGGAAAGAAAATAAGAGATCCAAAGGAAAAAAGCTATCGCCCTGTTATTGCACTTTTCGCCGTGACGGCACTCATGGCAATGGCAATGAGTTACGCTAGCTTTACTAATCCGTTTACGCCACATGCCTTAGGCTGGTTTATCGCTTTTAGCATGTCAGTCCTTGCTTTGTTAAAACTACAGAATATCGAAAGCTTCTCCACCATGTTTTTAAACTATGATCTGCTAGCCAAGCGCTGGGTTCCTTACAGCTATATTTACCCATTTGCAGAGGGCCTGGCAGGGATATTAATGATTGCGGGCGCCTTAAACTGGCTTTCTGTTCCAATTGCATTATTTATTGGAACTGTAGGGGCTGTTTCAGTATTTAAAGCGGTATATATCGACAAGCGAGAACTTAAGTGTGCCTGTGTGGGAGGCGACAGTAAGGTCCCTTTGGGGTTTATTTCGCTCACTGAAAATTTAATGATGATTGGAATGGCTTTATTTATGTTAATTATGTAATTCACCAATAAGAAAATCCCCTCCCAAGTTGGGAGAGGGCAAGGTCATTGCCATTAAGTTAAGGAATTGTTTGTTATTCATGCGCCAGCGTGGGCGTGCCTAAACGTAAGAGAAAATCCCCTCTCCCAAGTTTGGGAGAGGGCTAGGGTGAGGGTTGATTTTAAACCCCTCTCTCTAACTCTCTCCCCTGAGGGGAGAGAGGATTTATAGGAAAAATCCCTTAATGAGTAATCTCCTTCTGGCCCTTATTTTGCAAAGACTCTCCCAGACAAAGCGCCATAAACGCAATAAAAAAGTATCCCGACCCTGAGTAAAAAAGCAGAGAGTCAGAGACATTGCCTACCGCAAAGACAAGCAATAGTGCTAAAGCCGTGAAGCGATATTCTTTTAAACGATTGGCGGCACTAAGCAGTCCCAGATAAAAGGCAGCAAACAGTAGAATACCTGTCAAGCCGAATTCAACGGCGATCAGCCAGTATTGGCTGTGGGGTTCCAGTAACCGCCGATCCCAGGAGGGCACTGGTTTATGCATTTTGAATTGATAGGTAAAGCTTGCAGTTCCATTACCAAACAAGGGATGTTGTTTGAATAACTGTTTAGCGAAGTTATGAAACTGTAAGCGATAACCTACCGACGTATCTTTATAAGCGTGGTAATAATCAAGCTCCGCTTTCACCTGGTGAATCCCGAAATTCATTGCCGGGCTTAATTTATAACATACAGCAAATAATGCCAGAATCAGAGTAATCGCTATCAGGGCTTGTTTTCTGCTAAAAAGCTGGCAGGCAAGGGTCATCATCAAAAGAAAATAAATGACATAGCCTGTGCGGCCTGTGCTTATAAAAAGTACCTGGTAAGTGCAGAGCAGATAAATCAGGGCATACGCATAGCGGCCTGTGGTCTTGCGCTGAAAAAAGTAATAAGCGGATAGATAGGCCGCAAAAGACATCATAATGCCGGTCATAATATGGTTACGGAAAACCGCATCGGCATTAACCTTGCCGCCCGGAATGACATTTTTGGATTGTAAAATGGATAAAATGCAGGTTAAAAGCATTCCTGCCAGAAAGGCATGTACTGCTTTTCGGCGGGTGTCCGCTTCCACAAATCCCAAGGTTAACAAAGGCAAGTAGACAAATTTACTATATTTTTCAATGACCAGCAATTTTTCTCCCCAGCTTGCAGGGCTCCAGAAACTGGCCGCCAGTGCCAAAGAAAACAGGGATAACGCAAGCAAACTCCAGGGTTTACGAAATATAGCCGCCAGATTATCACGATAATGAGGAGTAAAAATAATTGAAAGAACAGCCAGCCCCAGGAAGATACTTTTTGCTGTTGAACTTAAGGGTTCAACAAAGAATAAGCCGATCAAAAAGAGGGGGGGCAGATTATAGGTCGACAGTCTCTGCCAGGTAGCTTGCAAGGTTTGCATGGATAATCATTTCTATTGGAAAAGACCGTATTGTACTCATTTTAAACCGGGAAATCGATAGAGACTCTAATTTACAATCCCTCTCTCTAACTCTCTCCCTGAGGGAGAGAGGATGGAGTGAGGATTTTCTTCGCATAGCGCAACTAACAAAATTACCTCTCCCAGCTGGGAGAGGCCAGGGTGAGGCTTAAAGGCTTTCTAAAGTGATTGCTGAATTGCCTGCGCTTGTTGTAAGTGCTGGCTTACGTGAGCGCGTGTTCTTTCCAAATGAGCGCGCAGCATCGGATTAACAGCCTGTTGCATTAATTTATTATCAATCAGCTTTAAAGCTTCGGCGTGCCCCTTCACCATTGCTGCTATATAGGCTTTGTCGAAAGCAGGACCATTCAGGCGTTTTAGCTTGGCAAGCTCCATTCTTCCCTTGTATTTTAAAGTCTGAGCGACAGGGCCGTTGATTGGAGTAATTCCTGTGCGTTGTGCAACTGTTTCAGTGGTTGACAGGTTAGCACCATGTTCTCTCACCATCATTTGTCCGAAATTCCTGACCGAAGGATTGACTGCTTTTGTTTCTGCGAGCTGTCCTGCAGCAATTTCATTTTGATTTAATGCAATAAGTCCGGCAATTATTTTTCCATCGGTTGTTTTTTGTGCGGCTGTCATTGGAACAGGCGTGCTGTTTTCCAGATAATCTGTTGAATTCATACTGCAGGCTGAACTAAAAATAATTGCACTGCTGAGTAACGAAAATTTAATAAAGTTTTGCATGATTTGTCCTTGATGATTAATGCAAATAGTAAAGCTACCTGATTCTCTGACAAAAGAATACTAGGGCAATGCACTATTGCCCTAATAAGAGACCAGCTAAGGAGTTTCCAACAGATTTAAATTCTGAGGGCCCGCCCCCTGGTCAGCAGCTGATTGTGGCTTGCTTAGGCCAGGATGAATGAACTGATTCAGCTTTCCTGCCAAAAGCCACATAATCGCCCCAATGACCAGAGTCACCACGCCAATTCCAGCAAACACATTGGTGTAGATGTCCAGGGAGGCTATTCCGGGTTTGACATGTTCTGGCAAGGCGGTCAGCGAGGCGACCGATGCGCCGATAAAGCCCGCTACCGAAGAAGTAAGAAACCACATCCCCATCACGAAGCCGGCGATTCCGGCAGGCACAAGTTCGGCAACCATTGCCACGCCCAAGGCAGAAACCAGTAGTTCGCCAGTGCTCTGGAAGAAATAACTGATAATCAGCCACCAGGATGAGACAATGCCATTGCCATCATGCGCGAAGCGGGCAAAATACAAGAGCCCGAAACTGACTCCACAGCAGAGCATGCCCAGGGCAAATTTGTAAGGTATGGAAAACGATATGCCCTGATGATGCAATTTGCCATAGCACATTGCCAGCACCGGGCTCATTATAATAATCCAGATGGGATTCAATGCCTGAAAGCTCTGAGGGTCGATACTTAGTCCTAAGAGGCTGGGAACGACATTATTCACGGCAAACAAGTTTAAAGAGGTGGGCATTTGCTGATAAAGGGTAAAAAAGACAATAGCTTCCAGCATAAGAATAAACGCCACCAGCATGCGCATAAATCCGGCTTTTTGCTCGCGGCGCATATAAATAAAATAGATTCCCACGACCAGGGCAGTTACGAGCCACACCAAGTCTTGGGCAATATTGACATGCTGCAAAAGATAGGCGGAAGCTAACGTGGCAGCGACAATGCTAGCCCCTATAGTAAGCCACTGCCAGAGCGGAATATGTTTAAGCTCCGCTGGTGTATTGATGTGCGCCACATGTTTTCTTTGAAAAAAATAATTAGCCAACCCCAATACCAGGCCTATGAAGCTTGCGAAGTAGGCATAGGAATAACCGTAACGATGGGCAAATACAGGTCCAATAAATAAGGCAACCGTTGAGCCTAAATTAATTGCCATGTAATAAAGTGTGAAGGCGCCATGAAGGCGCGGATCATTTTCCGTATAGCATTTCGCAAGCAGGCTGGAAGGGTTGGCCTTGAAAAGCCCATTCCCCACACAAACAAGCCCCAATGCCAGAAAAACAGTTTCGCTATCTGCAAGCGCTAATGACAAATAGCCCAGAGAAAGAATAATCAGGCCGAGAATAATAGTGCGCTTCGTGCCGAGCACCTTATCACCCAGGAAGCCGCCAAAAGCGACCATTCCATAAACCAGTGCAGAAAACGCACCAAAAGTATAATAAGACTCGGTTTCGTTAAAACCTAAAAAGCGAATAAAATAAAGTGTTAAAATTCCCTGTACAGTGTAATAACCAAAACGCTCCCAAATCTCCAGCATGAAAATCATATGAAAAGCCCGGGGTTGCTTCCGAAACAGTTTCAGCATGTTGATCAGTCCTTTGCCTAGATTAATTGTGTGAGTGGGTTCGGTATTTCATACCGCTGTTTGAACGCACATCTATCTAAGCTATACGAGTTTACCTGAGTTTGCAATACGCCTCGCAAAGTCTGGAACCGGGCTGTTTATGCTGGACTGCCGTTTAATGATAGCCGTTTTTGGCTTCTTCCTTCATCCCTTCCTGCTCGGTATCCTGATCTCCCTCGCTGCCTCCAGAGTTTTGCCGCTCAAGAGCCTCGGAAAGGGGCTGGAAATCGAAGTTGCGTTCTTCAAGAGCGGTTTTTAATGGAGCAAAGCCCATGAAATCCTTGATCTCGTGGGGAGTTATATCCAGCTTGTTTTCGATTATGGACTGCTTTGCCTGCTTGAGCAAATTGAGTGCAGAGTCCATGCAATCAAAATCCTCCAATAAGTCGCTAACCTGGTCTTTATTCATTTTTTCAGGGCTTTCATTGAGATGAACTGCAATCTGATTAAAGATTTTTAATATATCCCTTTGATTGGAATGCTCGATTGCATTGTCCAACTCTTGCTCTATCTCTCCAACCCAATGAAGGTGCTCCAGTTTGCGCTTTAACACAGCAGGCGAGTTGGGGGCTTCAAGACTCAACTCGGTTTGTAAGGTGGAGCTTAAGATGAGTGAAGATTCATTATCAGGCAGGTCAGGCGTCTGTGTTAATTGTGATGCCGATTCAAGCTGATCCCGCTTACTCTCCTGCAGGAGCTCTTGTTTTTCATTTTCTATATCGTCATCATCAGGTGTTTCTGCCTTGTCTTCGGCTGCGTTATTTTTACCGGTTATTTTTTGCCACCCCAGTTTAAGCAGAGGAATGCCTACTCGGCCTAACACATATAGCCCGCCCGCCAGTGCGCTTCCTGCCACAATACCAAGACCTGCCGGCGGAAAAAACAGACTTAACACCATTCCTGCGATAACAAGAGAGGATAAACCTATTCCGACGACCTTATCGACAATCCCCATTCCTCCTAGCCGTTTAAGCTTCTCTTCTCGTGAAAATCGGCGATCGTGCAAGCCCTGCAGCGATTTTTTAACCGCTTCATAATCCTGATCCAGCTTATCAATATGGCGGGATAACTGCTTGGCGGCCTCTTCATCCCCTGAATCGATAGCTGCCGTGAGTTTGCGCTCAAATAGTTCAGCCTGCTCCTGAATATTCTTAAGATTTTGTTCTTCGAGTTCAATGGCTGTATTAATCGATGCGATCTCTTTTTTTGCTGCGTAGATTGAATGGAGATGCTTTCCCAAGGTCACAAAACTAAGACCTAGCGCCATCACTGCTGCGGTCATTGCGATGATTGGGGCAATGGGGGGTATTGCCAGTGCGGTAATGGCCAGGCCAAGCAGAGCGGCCGAATAAAGGAGGCGGGCATTTTTGGAGAGGCTTATCGGAGGTTTTTCACCTAGCATATAGGCTGCCAGATAAATCAGCGGGATTCGTATAAAATCAATTCCGGATAAAACCGCGTTGCCAATCTGAAATCCGCGGCTGGCACTCTGCACAGGAGCTGAAATATTGCCCGAAACCATCGCCAGTTTGCTAAACGCATTTCCAGCGCCGTCCACACTATGAAGAAACCCGGAAAATAAAGGAATTCGCTTAAGAGCTTCCAGTACCAGGGCTTTTTTCCGGGGCGGTACCGGGGTAATGCCAAGCGGTTCTCTGATCCGCTGCAGCTTGTTCAACTTCTGCTGCCAGGGATTAGTCGATGTTTCGATTTCGGTTTCTTTCTCTTTCATAATTAATTACCCGTTATTGTCTTTAATATAGCAAGTAATCATTAACAAAAAATGATGCCAATTCATTTGAGGATAGAAATTTCAAGTTCTTACTTGCCATCATTGCATGCTCTCCTCTATATTCCTAGCAGGATACCAATAAATAATAAGAACATGGCAAAAGTAGCCCTTTATCTGGCCGGTGGCGGTGCGCGTGGCGCTTATCAGGCCGGAGTGATTAAAGCAATTGCAGAAATCCTTAATGTAAGAGAATTGCCTTTCGCGATGGTGAGCGGCGTTAGCGTCGGCAGCATCAATGCGGCGGTGCTGGCAGAAAATGCGCAAAACTTTCTCGAAGCAGCAGAGAAGCTGGAACATTTGTGGAGCAACATTTATTGCCAGCAGATCTTTAATGCCAGTAATTATGCGCTGAGCAAATCCGTTTTTCGCAATGTCAGTAACCTGGTAATCAAACAAAGACAATCTGGTCACTTGTTGGATACCAGCCCTTTGCGGGAGTTTATCAGCAGTAATATTAATTTCTCGACTCTTAAGGAAAATATTCTTAAAAATCATTTGGGTACAATGGAAGTTATTACCTATTGTTACGATGCCCAGCAAACGATTTCCTTTTATCAGACTCATGCGGATGGATTTGAAGACTGGCATTATCCACGTCATATCAGTGAACCTGCAACGATTGAGATGGAGCATATTTTAGCCTCAAGCGCTTTACCTCTGTTTTTTCCAACCACTCGTATCGATAATTTCCATTATGGCGATGGCAGTATGGGGCTGGTTTCGCCCTTACGCGGTGCGATTCGTTTCAAGGCCGAAAAAATATTGATATTGGGAACTCGTCAATTGCCTGTTTTTCATCATGAAAAATTACACAATGGCGAAATTGGTTTTGCCAGGATTCTGGGTAGTATGCTCAATGGACTGTTTTTGGATAATCTTGATCGTGATATAGAAATGGTTAATCGAATGAATGAGATTTCCAAGCTGCTGTCGCTGTGGAAAAAAAGAAATGCGCCCTGGCGGGGGGTGCAAACCTTACATTTGCGGCCGAGCACTGATATCGGTGCGATTGCACAGGCCCAATATAATACAATGCCTTCTCTACTGCGCCTAATGTTAAACATGCTAGGGGCTAAAAGCCATTCAGGAGACTTGTTAAGTTTCCTGTTATTTGAAAGCCCCTTTACTCGCGAACTGTGGAAAATGGGCTACGAGGATACCTTTGCTTCAAGGGAAATTGTGCTGGAGTTTTTTGAGGATTGAATACTCCAGTCATTGGATTTTAACCTGGTTGCCGCGCAGCATCTCCAGTACCGGCTGTGTATCCGGTCTGACTCCATGCCAAATCGAAAAGGCCTCCGCGGCTTGTTCAACCAGCATTCCCAATCCATCGATTGCCTGGCAATCTTTGGACTTAGCCATAGAAACAAACGAAGTATCCGCTTCTTTTTGATAGGACAAATCATAGCAAAAGGGCTTTGCTGACCATAAAACCTCGGGAAGGGGTATCGCTTCCTGCAAGGTACTGCTTGACGTTGCGTTTATAACGAGATCGAAAGCAGTACGCAAATCTCCCCGCTGAAGAGGATCGATATCTGGGAAATCACTGGCTAATGCTTTTAGCCTTTCCGGGCTGCGGTTATAAACTGCCAGCTGCTTTATTCCCTGCTCAAGCAAGGGATAAATGATGCCGCGTGCTGCCCCGCCTGCTCCCAGAATCAGAACGTTCAGTCTGTCTAAAACAAGATGGCGTTTTAAATCATTGATTAAACCAATGCCATCTGTATTATCGGCATGCAGCTGGTTATGTTTTTTCCATAAGGTATTTGCTGATCGCGCTTTCTGGCAGCGCTCGGTGCTTACTTGAGCCAGTTGAAAAGCATGCTCTTTAAATGGCAGAGTGACATTCATGCCATTCCCATTTCGCTTGAAAAAATTAGAGATTTGCTGTGCGAAATGTTGCTCATCGCCCAGTAGCCGATGATATTCCAGATTTATTCCGAATTGTGCTGCGAATGATTGGTGAATAGCCGGCGAGAGGCTATGGGTGATGGGCTTGCCGATGACGGCGAACTGCAAGGGAGTCACTGCTGTTCCTCTTAAAGAACAGCCTGGTACTTAGTACGCAGGCTGCTACAAATTAAACTCAGGCTGTTTTCCCTGCCTTGGTTTGGGCCACCAGATAATCCAGGATTTTAAACAAACGCTCTTCGCTTTTTGCCATTTGCAAATCGATTTTATATTGGCCATTCACGATTAATGCCGGTACTGCGTTAACCCGGTATTTAGCCATTAAGCCATTGCTTTCGCCTACTTTCATATCAATAGTGGTTGAATGCGTGAATGCGCTTTCGGCAATATCCTTATCGACTCCTTGAGAAATAAAGAAGTTTATCATTGCCTCATTAGAATTTAATGGGGTTTTATCAATTTGAATTGTCTTGAATAAAACCGGATTGAGCTTATCGCCTAAGCCTAGCAGATGGCTTGCGTAGTAGGCTTTGGCATAAAATCCCCAATCGGGTTTGAAGACCACCGGAACCCGGTTAAATTTGATCGTGTTACCTTGCTGTGCCACCCATTTTTCAAGATTAGGTTCCAGACGATAGCACCAGGGGCAGCCGTAGCTGAAAAATTCAGTGACTTTGACCTGGCTGCTGGCTTTGGGTGAAGCGGATTCAAGTACTTCAAAGTCTTTTCCAGCGGTAAAATCTTCTGCAAAGCCCATGACGGGGAATAACAGAATTGATAATAAAAGCGCTTTTAACATAATAATTCTCGCATTTAATCAAAGTAAGGAGCAATGGCTGCTATTGTACTCCGAAACAGGCCAATGCTCCAATTGGAAATAAATACAGCCTCTAGTGCAGCCCTTGAATATAATAAGCCACTGCTTCCATATCCTCATCGCTCATACGCTTGCTGATATCCTGCATGATGTGGTTGATATCGTTGCTGCGTTTCTTGTTTTTAAAAGCCTGCAGCTGTGCAATCGTATAGGCAGCATGCTGTCCTGATAAGAGAGGAAAGCCGGCTTGTCCATTGCCTGTTCCCCGTGGACCGTGGCAAGCGATGCATGCGGTAATGTGCTTATCGAAATCCCCGCCTCGGTACAGTTCTTCTCCGCGTTTTACATAGCGTTTAGGCACTTTACCAAGCGCTACCGGTTGTTTTGCATAATAAGCGGATAGAAGCTCCATATCCTGTGGGGTCAGAGTGGCCGCGATGCCGGTCATACTGGCATCGGCACGGGTTTTACCCGCCTTGTAATCCTGCAGCTGCTTCAATAAATAATCGGCATGTTGGCCGCCAAGATTGGGCCAGAGCGGATTGTTGCTGCTGCCATTTTCCCCATGACAGGCAGAGCATAAGCTGATTTTTTCTGGCCGATTCTGTGAAGCTTCGGATTCCGGAGCCGCAAAACCAGTGGAGAAAGCCAACAGCATCGCAGCAAGGATTATTTTTTTCATATCGCACCAAAGACTAGTATTCTGATTTTTAGAAGTTCACTGTATCTATTTAACGAGCAATGAACTTAAATTCCCTATCGCATAGGATAATGTTACACTGCCTCGGCAAAAATCCCAAAATGAAATTCACAAGATGATAAAGAATCCCTATCAGCAGGCCGTTTTTTTGAAAAGCGCCGCACGTGTCAATCAGTTACCCGACGATGAAGGTTACGAGGTAGCATTCGCTGGCCGCTCCAATGCAGGCAAATCCAGTGCGCTCAATTGTTTAACCGGCATCAGGCAACTGGCGAGAACCAGTAAAACCCCGGGACGAACCCAGCTGATTAATTTGTTCAGTCTGGATGAAGAGCGTCGCTTGGTCGATTTGCCGGGCTATGGTTTTGCCAAAGTGGACTTAAAGACTAAACAGGACTGGCAGAAAAATCTGGCGCATTATCTCGAAGTTCGTAAGTGCCTGAGAGGTTTGATATTGCTGATGGATTGCCGGCATCCTCTGAAAGAACTCGATCAGATGATGATTAACTGGTCACTGGATCGCGAGCTTCCCGTGCATATCCTACTGACCAAATCGGATAAAATCAGCAAAAGCGAAGCCAGAAATACCTTGCTGAAGGTGAAAAAACAATACGATTTAATGCCTGACCTGATCACGGCTCAGACTTTTTCCAGCCTTAAGAAAGAAGGGGTAGAGGAGTTGATTAAACAATTAAATCAATGGTATGGCCTGGCCGATCCTCAGAACGAGTCCTCTTAAAACCCCTCTCTCTAACTCTCTCCCCCGAGGGGAGAGAGTATTAAGAGAAATTCTCTGAGAGAAAATCCCCTCTCCCAAGTTGGGAGAGGGCTAGGGTGAGGGTTGATTTGATATATAAATATTCTTCTAACTGTATCTAAAACCAACACTCTCTTCACAATCTTCCAGGGGAGGAGGAACGTCCAGATCACCCGCCGCAAACGAATGCTTATAAAACAAAAAGGACGCGGGATCTTTTAAGAAGAAACAACTATCTCCCTGCTTGCATTTGCTAATCAAGGCACTCAAGGAAGAACCGCTTTTGGGAAGGTTATCTTTATCAAGGGAATGAGCTTCCAATACGCATCGCAAACTTTGCAGGAAGTCCAGACGTTTGCCAGCATCAGCGTGATGACTGGTCGGGAGCTTGGTCAGGAACTCAAGGCAGTTTATTGCCCAGGTGACTGATTTCTTTTTGTCAGAGTAAAGTCCTTGCAGAGCATAATGAGCCACCTGGCATAGAGCCAATGGGTATCCCTGTAGTGCAGCCTTTTGAACTTGCAAGACCGCCTTATCGCCTAAATATTTATATTGTGCCTGTAAATGGGAAAGTCTGAAATGTTCTTCTGCGCTTTGTGCTTTAGTGGCCAGTAGATCAAACAGACTGGTGAGTTCTGCCCGCGTTTCAGCTGATGCGCCATATAGTTTAAACTGCTGCTCAACACGCTCAGCAAGCTGAGCGAATGTCTCAGGGGTTCTATCAGAAAAATTAAAAATATCCTGACTGAGCTGTTTTCTCACTTCCTGAGGGGCCGGCGTTCGAGTAGATGTCGTAGCGGGTCGCAGGCGAGTTGAGGCCTTGGGGGTAATAGCAGGCTGAGGCGGTTTTAAGGTTTTTTGCGAGGGAGCATAGACTGGATTGTAAATCGTGATGTACTCCCCATTAACTTCCTTCGGCCAGAGCGATTCCGGTTTTGTTATGTCATGTGTATTACGAGGAGTACGTGTACTGTATTTGACCATTGGTGTCAGGGAAATGATGTTAACTTTAGAAAATTTGCTATCTTTGGCAATGAAATGAAAGCCTTCTTTGCCAAAAGAGGCTGATTCTTTTTCTTTAGACAAATAGCGTTCATTCAAGTTGGCCTCGACTATCATGTAGTACATGGTGATACCATTTTGATTGACAATTTTATCCGCTTCACTCGGGTCCAGACCGACCTGACGCCTGACCGATGAACAATATCGTGATAATACACCAGCAACCTCTTCCAGGCTTATTGCTACTGTCAGTTGTTTTTCCGAGAAACTCGCATAGTCGGTTTTAAGTCCGATGGACACATCCGATTGGCTTTCAGAGAGGTTGTGTAATGGTACAGGGACATAGACCTTGCGGTTTCTTGTCGTTTCAGGGGGGAAAAAAGAAGATAACATATTCTGCTTCTATCAATTCAAGCTGGACGCATTTTATACTATTTGCCCATCCTTTACAATTCAATGGTTTGGGCAAATATCACGACTAATTGAATAAATATTCACCACAATTGATCGCACTTGTCTACTATTAAACATATGGGCCTGGCATTGTGAAAGCGCATGAATAATTTTCTCAGAAACAAAATGCATACTATTCGTATCCCCAGTGGCAATGCCTGTCTGGATGGCCTTCTATTCATACCGGAATCGGCAAAAAGTATTGTACTTTTTGCCCACGGGAGCGGAAGCAGCCGCTTAAGCAGCCGCAACCATTTTGTTGCCCGTTCTCTGAACAATATGGGGCATGCGACGTTACTCTTTGATCTCCTGACGCCAAAAGAAGAGGCGATCGATAGTTTTACCCGCGAAATCCGCTTCAATATTTCCCTGCTTGCTTCACGTTTGATCGATGCCAAGCACTGGTGTCAGCAGACTTTGGAACCCATGCCTTCTGGTATTGGTTATTTCGGTGCAAGCACTGGCGCAGGGGCTGCAATAGAAGCGGCTGTTCGCGATCCGGATCAGGTCAAAGCCATTGTGTCCAGAGGAGGAAGGCCTGATTTGGCTTTGGCTTATTTACAGGATTTAAAAGCGCCCACTCTTTTAATCGTGGGCGGTTATGATAGTAGGGTGATTAAGTTTAACCAGGATGCCAAAATGAAAATGAATTCTCATGCTGAGCTGCAAATTATTGCCGGTGCGAATCATTTATTCGAGGAATCAGGTAAGCTTGAAGAAGTCTCGCATTTGGCTAATAGCTGGTTCAATGATTACCTCTTGTAGCCCTGGTATTAATAGTATTGAAAAAAGATATTCACTAAGTATAAAATGAGTTCAGTTTTAAATTCCTGAGTAAAGAATGATTTCAAGTTTTTTCAGGCCTGTACCTGTAAAGCTTTTCTCTGCTGATGAGGAGAGACTGCTGCTGGAGAAGGCAATCGACGAACTTCCTGAAAATGATGCACTATCTTTTTATAATCTGGTCAGGCGCCTGGAGGAACTTTGCAAGCAAGAGCAACCGGATGCTATGCGCAATAAGCTGGCGTCTCTTCTTACTAAACTAGGAGAAAAAGCCAGAACGGCTGATGTCTATTATATACTTGCCGATCTGCAAAAAGGCTACCCGTTTCTGGGTAAAGGTGATGGACAGTATTTACAGACAGCCGCTGAGCTCGGGCATCCCCTCGCTTTGCGTCAGGTGGCGGGTTATGCATTGCTGGGATATTATGCTAACCCATCTCAAGCGGTATCCTGGGCAATCCACTGTTTAAAATTCATGGTGACGCTGCCAGCCCATGAACTTAAGACCCCGTTCATTGCAACTTGTCTTACTGAAGATGTAATACGTACGCTCGAGCGTCATAATTGGGATCCTGTTCGTTTGCGAGCACTCAACAAGCTACAATTGAATGAGCTAATTGCGCAATTTTCTGAGCATTTAATCGGGAAGCCTGCAAATGAGAAAAGTCAGTTCACTTTGACCCAACCTGCATCTGCGCTATTTTATAGCGGCGCCTTTGTAAAACCTGAAGAAATGCCCCCGCAACTGGAAGAAATTGATGATGCTGAAGAGAATGAGTCTGAGATGGATATAGAAGACGAATCTGATATGGACAAAATCAAGCTAGGCATGTAAAGACCATGCGACAACCCGGATTATCACTCAATGGCGCTGCTTTAAGGTTTTAACCCCTAGCCCTACGTCCCTCGGCTTGTCCCTGAGAGATGGTCACAAAATTTAACCATCCTATAAGAGCCTACATGCCCCCTATAAGAGCCTACGTACCCCGCTTTATGCGGGGTATCCATAACAATGGTAGTGAGTTTTAAATGCTTTTGCCAATCAGACGCATTGCCTGGATACCCCGCATAAAGCCTGAGGGATCCCCTCATAATTCTCTCCCTGCAACTAGTATCTCTATTTGCAGGGCCTCGACGGCTTTATCATAATCAATTCTATGTTTAAATTTCCTTTGTATGATTCGACAGCCGAGATAGAACAAAGAAAGCACTCGTTTTTTTTGGGATGTGTTGGCTTGAAAAGAGAGATGCCATCGCTTGTTTTCAGCAACGAAGCCGGTTAAATAAGCAATTAAAGTAGCCAACATAGCAATCATTAGTAACACTTGAATTCGCTCTATTGATTTTGAGTAAGCATGTTCAAAGCTAAAGCCATATTGAGATGACTTCAAATCTCGAAAATTCTGCTCTATTTGCATGCGTTTGAAATAGATTGAAAAAGGGTTAAACGATGTTTCTGTATTGTTTAATGAACTTGCTAAAAGCCAAGGTTCATTGGCTGATTTTGAATACACCTTGTCTTTCTTGCTTTGCGCTTTCTTTTTGTACTTATTAAAACGTGTACGTTTTTTTCCGGATAGCTTTATTAAATAAAGAAATGTTTCTATTGGGTCTGTTTTAGAGACAATGCCCCACCCCAGAGATTGTCCTTGTTCGGTCGCCTTTTCCTTTGAATCACAATAATATTCCCAGTAAGTATGGGTATCCAATCGATAACATATATTACCCCGGATACGGCCAACATAGTCCCAACCTTGTTTTAACACCAACCGAAACCATGAATTATAAAAACCAGCATCCGTAACTAATATCGGGAGACTTGTCTCAGGCAGAACTTGCTTTAAATTCTGTAAAAATAAGTGATGCGCTTTGTCACTATTTTCATATTGGCGAGGAAATACCTCTTCATAGACTGATAACGCACGGCCTTTAGCGACTAATGAGGCTCTAAGCAAATAATGCGTTGTATTAGGAACATGGCTCCAATCTACCAGGATAATAGGACGACTATTTGTTCCAATTAACCTATGGGCTGTTTTTTGGTATATCGAGAATCGCTCTCCATGCAGGTTTTTATTCCCTAAAAAACGATCACAGCGTTTAATATTATTCTTTTCTTGAGCCTTATTTTTTAATGCTCGCCCCAACTGAGTTAACGACAGCTTTTTTTCCCTGAGTAAGGCATTGATAAATAAATTAAGAGTATTAAATCGTTTTCCATGGATAGTACTTGATAGCAAATTGTGTAAAAATCGCTTTATGTGCATGAGATATCCTAATCAAAATTGTTCGCAAAACTATTTGATCATATATCTTCATGCACTGCCACTTTTTAATATCCCTATTTATGAGGGGAGCCCTCAGGCATAAAGCGGGGTGCGTAGGGTTTAACATTATAATTATAAATCAATGTGTTACGTTTAAGTTTTGTGGCCATCTCTCAGGGACAAGCCGAGGGAAGTAGGTAAATATGCTTAAGGCAGCGCCATCAGACTATTTGACTACTCAATCTTTATTCTTAACAGTTCCTCAACCACCTGCGGGTTAGAAAGCGTCGAAATATCACCCAGATCGCTAATGGATGTCGCTTTTCCCGCGGCAATCAGTCGAAGGATGCGGCGCATTATTTTCCCGGATCGCGTTTTAGGTAAGTCGGTAACCAATAGAATATTTTCCGGTTTGGCAATGGCGCCAATTTCGTCAATTACTAATCTCATCAAATCCTGTTTTAATGAGGGTTCTGCCTGATAACCGGTCTTTAAACTGACAAAGGCTAGTACGCCCTCTCCTTTAATAGGATGAGGGATGCCGACCACAGCGGCTTCGGCAACTGCTGGGTGTAACACCAGCGCACTTTCAATTTCCGCAGTGCCCAGGCGATGGCCAGAAACATTCAATACATCGTCTATTCTTCCCAAAAGCCAGAAGTTTCCTTCTTCGTCTCGTCTGGCGCCGTCTCCAGTAATATAGTAATCGCCTCTGAAATAGGTTTTGCGGTAACGTTCATGATCCCCCTGAATAGTTCTCGCCATTGACGGCCATGGGAATTTTATAGCCAGTGTCCCCTGTGCGGCTCCATGCAGTTCTTCGTCTTCATCACTGAGCAGTATGGGAAAAATACCTGGCAAAGGTTGGGAGGCAGACCCCGGTTTTTGATGATGATAGGGCGGTTGTTCGCTTATCATGATAGCGCCGGTTTCGGTTTGCCACCAGGTGTCTACTACCGGACAACGCTCGGCGCCGACCTGCTGATAGTACCACTCCCATACTTCCGGGTTAATGGGTTCGCCTACTGTTCCTAGCAGGCGTAGCGATGTTCTGGAGCTGTCATTTAGCCATTCATCGCCAGCCCGTTTTAGGGCTCTTAAAGCGGTAGGTGCCGTATAGAATACATTGACCTTGTATTTATCGATAATCTTCCAGCAGCGTGATGGATTGGGCCAATTGGGGATGCCGGCATACATCAGTGTTGTGGTGCCATTTCCCAAAGGGCCATAAACGACATAGCTATGACCGGTAATCCACCCGACATCAGCAGTACACCAGAAGACATCCTCTTCCTTGCATCCAAAGACCAGTTGGTGGCTATAAGTAGTCTGTACGATATAGCCGCCGCTGGTATGTACTAGTCCTTTAGGTTGTCCGGTGCTTCCGGAGGTATAAAGAATAAACAGCGGATCCTCAGCATCCATCCATTCCGGCGGGCAATCATTGCTCACTTGCTCACGCAGTTCATCCCAGTAAAAGTTAACAGCCGGGTTAAAATCAATCGCGCGATGGGTAGAGCGTATAATCATAGTTTTTAGTGCGAGGTTTGCACTGGCTTCATCCGCCTGCTCTTTTAAGGCATAAAATTTACCGCCACGCTGATAGCCATCAGCGGTAATCAATAATTTACAAGCCGCCGCCTGAATTCTTTGCCGCAGTGCATGGGCAGAAAATCCGGCGAAGACGACAGTATGGATTGCCCCAATGCGAGCACAAGCGAGCATTGCAATGGCAGCTTCCGGTATCATAGGTAAATAAATAGCGACCGTATCACCTTTATGAATGCCCAGCTTCTTCAAGGCATTTGCCATACGGCATACTTCCTCATGCAAGGCGGCAAAGCTTAGAATCCGTTGCTCATGTTCTTCATCACCCTCCCAAATAATTGCCGGTTTTTCAGCACGGTGAGGCAAATGCCGGTCGACGCAATTGAAACATACATTCAATTTGCCATCGACAAACCATTGGATAGATCCTTGCCTGAAATCACCCTGTTTAACTGATTTCCAGGGGGCATACCAACTAATCTGTTTATTGGCAACTGAAGACCAGAAGTCCTCTGTAAACGAAGGAGCGCCTGAATGACTGTTCATAAAAAACCTTATGCGTTCAATGCCTTAATAATGGCAGAAAAATCAAGCTCGCTAAATCCAGCTTCGCTAAACTGCTGGTAGAGCAAGGCTGCTCTTCCGGTGATAGGAGTATGCACTCCAGTCATGGTGGCCGCTTTTTGACTCAGCATTAAATCTTTCAACATCATGGCCACTGTAAACCCGGGGTGGTAATTATTATTGGCAGGGACATCGGGTATAACATCCGGCACCGGCATATATTTTGAAGTGACCCAACATTGGCCTGACGAGGAATTAACCACTTCATGGAGTTTTTCAGCCGACAGGCCCAAGGCCTGACCGAGATTAAACGCTTCTGAAACCGCAATCATGGTGGCTCCAAGAATCATATTATTGCAGATTTTTGCCGCCTGACCGCTTCCCGCGTTTCCAGCATAAATAATCCGTTTCCCCATGCTGTTCAGCACGGTTCTGGCTTTATCCAGAGCATATTCCCTGCCGCCCACCATGAATGTCAGCGTACCCGCTTTTGCCCCGGCAACGCCGCCAGAGACTGGCGCATCGAGAGACAGCAGCAGTTTATCAGCAGCCAGCTGATGGAGCTTCCTGCTGGTCTGTACATCAATTGACGAGCAGTCGATATGGATGGCATGTCTGGCTGTCGCATATAGACCGTCTTCACCCAGACAAACCTGCTCGACCTGCGAGCCTGATTGCAGCATGGTAATAATCACTTCATTATCTCTGGCGGTGTCATGAAGTTTACTGGCAGCATAACCGCCCGCCGCAATCAGGGCTTCAAGAGCGCTTGCCTGTAAATCAAAGCCAGTCACGTCATGACCCGCTTTTACCAGATTAATAGCCATTGGCAATCCCATATGGCCTAATCCAACAAATCCAATTTTTGCCATGCGGCCTCTCCTTATTCTCTTGCAATTAATCGTGAGTCGGCATTACAAACGCATTTTGCTTCAGATTGGTTAAAGGCCATTTGCTGGTCACCGTTTTACGGTGAGTATAAAAATGAATGCTTTCCAGAGCATGCATATTGGTATTGCCAAAAGAAGAATGCTTCCAGCCGCCAAAAGGATGATTAACGATAGGAACAGGAATCGGAATATTAACGCCGACCATGCCGACCTGAACTTCCTGACTGTATCTTCGGGCGGTATAGCCATCACGGGTAAAGATGGCGGTACCATTACCATATTGATTACGGTTAACCAGAGCCAGGGCTTCATCAAAGCTGTTCACACGGAGTACAATGAGCACCGGGCCAAAAATTTCTTTCTGGTAGATACTCATGGATTCAGTGACATGATCAAATAAGGTCGGCCCGACAAAGAATCCCTGAGGATGCTCTGGATGGGTAAATGAGCGTCCGTCTATCAAGAGCCTGGCGCCTTCCTCAACGCCATTCGAAATAGCCTCAACAACACGTTCTTTATGGGCTTTACTAATCAGAGGTCCCATATCGCAGCCTGCCGCATCGCCGGCATCCACTTTGATGGCTCTAATCAGTGGATTTATTTCATTGATGAAACGATCAGCTGTTTCATCGCCTACAGCAACTACAGCCGAAATAGCCATACAGCGTTCCCCGGCTGAGCCATAGGCAGCTCCGGTGACTGCCTGAGCCGCCTGGGCGAAATCTGCGTCTGGCATAATGACGCAGTGATTCTTGGCACCGCCGAAGGTATGCGCGCGCTTGCCATGCGCACAGGCTTCTGTATAAATGTATTCGGCGACTGGAGTCGAAGCGACTGCAGTGAACGCTTTGATTTTGGGATGCCGAAGCAGATAGTCCACGGTATCCTTATTACCCTGAATGCAATTGGCTACTCCCGGAGGCAGCCCGGCATCGTCAAGTAATTCCAGAAGGCGAAGTGGTGCAGAGGGATCTTGCTCTGAGGGTTTTAATAAAAACGTATTTCCGCAGGCAATCGCCGGGATCATCATCCATACGGGAACCATAACCGGAAAATTGAAAGGTGAAACACCGGCGCAGATTCCCAGTGGCTGATAGAGAGTATGGCTATCAATTCCTGAGGAAACCTCAGCGGAAAACTGGCCTTGCAAATGGCTGACCAGCCCGCAGTGAAACTCAACGACCTCAATGGCCCGGGCAATAGAACCCTTCGCATCATCGATGGTTTTGCCATGCTCCCGATTTACGATCGCAGCTAATTCATTCTGATTTTTTTCAAGCAGCTCGCGAAATTTGAAAAAAACGCGGGCCCGTTTGAGCGGAGGTGTTTCAGCCCAGGCGCTGCCTGCCTTCTCAGCGGCGGAAATAGCTTGTTCACAAACCTGTTCATCTGCAAAATGGACTTCAGCAATGATTTCGCCGAGAGCTGGATTATAAACCTGCTGCGTGTTTTTACTGTCGTTAATGGTTATTTTGCCATTAATAAAATGCCCAATGGAAGTATCCATTTTTTCACTCCTGTTTAAGAAAGGGCCGGCTTTCTTATCAATTATTCGCTAAATGCAGACAAGGTCGCCTGATAATAGCGCTTGTTATCCTGAGGCTGAGCGCTTCGGGTTTCAATGATTTTGACCTGATCTTGATCCTTGCCTGACTTGGCGAGCGCCTGGGCAATGGCTTCTTCCAGACTACTTTCTGAATAGCCGGTGTAATCTCTTGTATTGATGAGGGTCATCCTTTAACCTTTCTTGATTAAAACAAGCATCTTAACATGAAAGAAATGACTTGAAAAATCGTCCTTTTTTTTGGAAAAATGAAGGGCAAACAATTTTCTATTTGAAAATACTAACAAAAAATTGTTAAGTTTGGCTTTTTAATCAATAATAAAATGACCTAAGCATGCAAGGATCGATGCAAAATGCCAAAAACAATCTTGAGGGTTGAAAAAGGACTCGTTCTGACTTCAGAAATGAAGCAAAATCTGAAATCCCAGCTTAAATTGGATAGTCTTGACGATTTAGTGATTAAGGAACACGAAAAGACACCTGATTTAAAAGAAATTTATCAACGCAGGCTGGATATTCTGGCTGAGGCTTTTGAGTTTATTTATCAATCGATTACACCTTCAAGTTGTACCCCTGAAGAACTCCGGAACTATTTGGAATTTTGTAAACATAGTAACCAGCTGCCCGAGTTGGGCGACCAGGATAAATATCAGGAAGTATTAGCCAGTTTTACCGGTATGCTGGTGAACTCACTGATTGACAATTGGAATTGGCCCTATCGAGTCCGGGATGCAGTGAGCTTACTCAATCGGGCTGAGCAATATGTCATTATGCAGAAAGGGCGTAACAACTTAGCCTCGCTCAGTAAAGTGTCGCAATTCAGGGAAGGTTTTATCCTGAATTGGGAGAATACATTACCCGCCTGTTCCCAGGAAACTATCGATGATCTTGCCAAGATCAAGAAGACCTATCTTTCTGATTTACCTAAATGGCTGGATTCACTTCCATATTATCAGCAGATTTTCTTTCTTACGTCCCCTGAGGAATGCCAGACAGCCACGCAGTTAAATAGCGAAAATAATGCGATCATAGCCTGGTGGCGCAAGGCAACTGAAGCCAAGCCGCTCAGCAATGCGGATTATCTGGCAATTGTCGATGGTTCAGTAAAAAAACAGCCAAAATGGTTCCAGGGTATCCCAGAGAATCGCCGGCAGGTAATCCGGGTATTGCTGATCTCGGAAGGTAACAGTTTTGAACGCGTTGAGGGCAGACTTCATGAGTTGGGCGAGAAGCTTCGTCAGAATGTTACCAAGACTACAGACGAATATATTAAAACGATTCGTGACCTGCCAGGCTGGTTTGTTTATCTGCCCCTTGCCGAACAGAAACTGCTAAAGGCGGCGCTTGATAGAAGTGAACGAATAGAAGATGTAGTGCATTTTTTGCCAAGCCGATTAAGAAGTATTCCAGGGTTGGCGAATCTGGCTGAACACAATTGTGCAATGCTGTATGCTGACTGCAGCGAAAAAAAGAAGTTTACACCCAGGCTGCGTAGCAGCCATCTGGCTTCTCGTGATGTGAAGACGCAACCCAAACCTATCGGCGAATTGCATGCGCTGCGTAATTTTAAACGAATTCTTGAAATTATTGAGCAGCGTTACAAGAAGAGTATTGCTTTTGTTCAAACCTTGATTAGCCCTGTGATTGGCGCTTCATTGGTTGGGGTACCTGATCAGTATCTCGATGTAATGCGTAAATGGGTTATTGCCAATGCGCCCAAAGACAAGTTTAGAATACTCAGTAAAAATCATGCGCTCAATATGGCAAAGCGGCTTCTCTATACGGCAGCAGATGATGCAAATTGTCTGGAGTTGCTCTATGCGGCGAAGGCGGTGTGGCCAAGGATTCCTGCGCTGGATAAGTTAATTGAGGCTTACCAGAAAACGCTGGAGTCTGGGCCATTCACAAGCAATTTTCGAGACTATACCGGTAGAGAACTGAGCTTAAGCTCCTATGAACATTTATTGGCTGATTTTATCAATGCGGCCAGTTATGGATCCTGCGTCAGCGGTAAGGATAGGAAAGCACTGGAAATCATACATACCGATGCAATGCAGATTTACTATGAACTTTATGGTGAATGGCCGCAATTTAATGAAGATGGAATAAATCGCGAAAACTTTGTGGATATTGTTTCCGATCTTTACGTTGATCGACATGCTCATGAATTTGCTGATGAAAACGCGCCGGGTACCGAAGGGATTAAAACCCCCGCAAATTATTTTCCTCAAGATATTGCAAAAGCAATTGAAGAAAAGATGAAACCGTTTAAAAACTCACTGCTTTGCGACGATAAAAACGCGACGAATAATGAAGTGAAAAAGATAGCTGCTTTTAAGCAGGCTGCGGCTTATCAGGTGGCAGAAGGGCATAAAAAAGGCTTGATATTTTATGGCTTTTCCAAGTGCATTATGGCCGCGCAACGACTGGACAATCAGCAAACCGTGGATTTATTGGAATCAATAAAAATATTAACCGGTGAAACAGCTTTCTGGAAAGATAAGCGTTATGTATTTGGTAAGAGTATTCCTTTTTGGAATAAAACGTCTTATGTCGATGCCATGCCCGGTGGTATCGATTTTATGCAGAAGGCGACCAGCAGGCAGGATGATTGCACCCGCATTCTAGCGGAGATTTATTATACTTTGGGAAGCCGCACATCGGACTATCGAGATAAAGATACCAAGGCGGTTTATGAGGCCATTCTTAAACTGAGAGACGCAAATCCTCCGGGTGAGGAGTATAGCGCGGCCATGAAAACGCTTAAGCAAACGAGAGACCTGGCTTTTGCGAAGAATGCAGCAATCCCCTTAATGGACGACACAGCGGGCAGGGCAGAGATTGCGGCCCTGCACTAGCGGGGCAAAAAATGGAATGGAAAGGCCTAGAGGTCCAGCAGGTTTTCCAGTCCGTAAATCATCTGGTTTAACTGAGTAACCTTTTGACATGACAGCAGCAAGCCTGGCATAAACGAGCTGCGATCAATGCTGTCATGAACAATAGACAGGGTTTCTCCCTGACTGCCAAACAGGACTTGCTGGCGGGCCAAAATTCCGGGCAGGCGGATAGAATGAATGGGGATCCCTTCATGCTGGCCGCCGCGAGCTCCCAGAATGGATTCCTGTGTAAGCGTTTCTTCCGGCGGGATTTGGCGGCTTTGGGCAATCATTTCAGCTGTTTTAATGGCAGTGCCCGAAGGCGCATCAAATTTCTGCGGGTGATGCGCTTCAATAATTTCTACATTCTGAAAAAATTTAGCGGCTAGTGCCGCGAAATGCATCATCATTACAGCGGCGATCGAAAAATTGGGAGCAATAATGCCTCCAAGTTTTAAATTAGCGCAAGTTGCCTGCAATTCTTCCACTTGGTTGGGTAATAAACCGGAGGTCCCAATCACAGGATGGGCACCTCCATTAATAATGGTCATGGCGTTTTTAAAAGCAGAGTCCGCACGGGTTAAGTCAACTACGATAGACGCCTGTGTTTCAGCAATCGCCCTTTCCAGATTATCCTCACGGCCAAGGCCTCCGACCAATTGGAATTCCTCCTGGGCCTGGAGTGTTGCACAGGCAAGACGTCCCATTTTGCCTGAGGCACCATTAACAATCACCCGTATGGTCATATACTCTCCTTCTATTATATTTCTTATCTGAACCACCACGGCGTAAACCCTCCTCCTGCGTACCCCGACTTGTTCGGGGTATCCAGCTCAAACTGGCTGATCCAATTCAGACCTCCTGCAACCATTCCTGGATACTGCGGTCAAGCCGCAGTACGTAGGCGAAGCTGGCTAGTCTTCCGCCTCCACCTCATCCTTTTTAGCTTTTTTTGCCTTTTTAACCCGCTTTTTCTCTTTATAATTTTCCCGTACGACTCTTAATGCCCACATACTGGCGGGAAGCCAGCCAAAAAGAGTGGCCTGCATCACCAATGCGACGATAGCACCTCCGGGATTATCATAAATTAATAATACCAGCCAGGGAAAAAATAGCGCTAAAAGAGACATTAACCATTTCATGGATGATAATCCTAACTTTGGTTCCAAGGTTTCATGAAAGTCCAATAATAAGACCCTAACCCGCTACATGTCACGGCCAGTCCGGGGCATCCTCACTCCCGTCCTTTGAGTAAGCTAGATCACCCGAACAAGTCGGGTGACGTAGGGCAAGCCGGTGACGTTGGGAGTGTCCTCTGCCCAGGTTTAACGGCTTGTCCGAGACCTCCGCACTTCCCCCTACGTGCCACGGCTTGTCCGGGGCATCCTCACTCCCGTCCTTTGAGTAAGCTAGATCACCCGAACAAGTCGGGTGACGTAGGGCAAGCCGGTGACGTTGGGAGTGTCCTCTGCCCAGGTTTAACGGCTTGTCCGAGACCTCCGCACTTCCTCCTACGTGCCACGGCTTGTCCGGGGCATCCTCACTCCCGTCCTTTGAGTAAGCTAGATCACCCGAACAAGTCGGGTGACGTAGGGCAAGCCGGTGACGTTGGGAGTGCCCTCTGCCCAGGTTTAACGGCTTGTCCGAGACCTCCGCACTTCCCCCTACGTGCCACGGCTTGTCCGGGGCATCCTCACTCCCGTCCTTTGAGTAAGCTAGATCACCCGAACAAGTCGGGTGACGTAGGGCAAGCCGGTGACGTTGGGAGTGTCCTCTGCCCAGGTTTAACGGCTTGTCCGAGACCTCCACACTTCCCCCTACGTGCCACGGCTTGTCCGGGGCATCCTCACTCCCGTCCTTTGAGTAAGCTAGATCACCCGAACAAGTCGGGTGACGTAGGGCAAGCCGGTGACGTTGGGAGTGTCCTCTGCCCAGGTTTAACGGCTTGTCCGAGACCTCCGCACCTCCCCCTACGTGCCACGGCTTGTCCGGGGCATCCTCACTCCCGTCCTTTGAGTAAGCTAGATCACCCGAACAAGTCGGGTGACGTAGGGCAAGCCGGTGACGTTGGGAGTGCCCTCTGCCCAGGTTTAACGGCTTGTCCGAGACCTCCGCACTTCCCCCTACGTGCCACGGCTTGTCCGGGGCATCCAACTCAAACCGCAGTAAGCAGGCAAAAAAACATTCAACATCTAAAAAGCTGTTATTTAAGAGTATTATATACCGATGCATCGTATTTGGCGATGCGATGCATCTATAGAGAAGCAGTCAATAACATACAAGACAAAATATTATTGAAGAATAAGAAATATTATTGTTCATGAAGTACATATTTTGCGTAGTTAAAATTTACTTTTATTTTTTTGTTTTGTAGAATGGCTGCCTTTCCTCGCGATTACATCAACGACTGTTGATTGGCCGAGGTTTATTTTCAATTCTCTAATCATTATCCACTCAAGGTATCAGAATGAGAAGACAAGAGCTTCATCCACGAACAGCGGTGATTAATAAATCACAGAAAAATCAGTCAAAAAAATCACGCAATCAGGCTCTGATATGGCTTTGCGAACAGTTTCCCCAGGCATTTGATAACACGCAGCGTATCCGCCCGTTAAAGAACGGGATTATGGACGATATCCTTGCGTATGCAGACAAAGCAGCAGAAGATGGAATCTCACGCAGCAAATTACGTGAAGCGGTAGTCATTTTTACCCGGCGTCTTGATTATCTGGCCTGTCTTAAGGCACGTGAAATGCGAGTTGATTTACAAGGCAATGCCACAAGTCAGGTAAGCGAAGACGAAGCCGAGCGAGCCGCGACAAAGATCAAGAAACGGGTTGAAAAAAGCGTTCGTAATGCCAGAAAATTACAAACGATAAAACCCGTGAGTCCCTCATCGGCCCGTATTGAGCCATCAAAATCTACGAATAATCATTACACGCATTATTCTTCCAGCTATGATTATAACCAGCCTGGTGAGCGTAACTATCCTTCACCAGTACAGCAGTCAGGCAAATCCGCTGCCGATATTATTGTCAAACATAAAACTGCCAAGCAATATGATCCTGATGCAGTCGCCAGATTAAAGGAAAAGTTGGGTATTTCAAGGAAGGAAGAGCAGAAAGAGGCGATTGATTAAGGCATCTGATTTTCACAAGAAGAGGTCGTCATCATGAAGTTATCGGTTTCAGGAAACACAGGAGAGTCGGCGGGGAAGATTAAAATTACGCTTACAGAAGATTCTGATTCTTCTGTGAGATATCAGGGAACTGTGGAGACTGCTTCTTCCGGGCAACAGCGTATCAATGGGGTTATCTCCAAAAAAGACAGTCTTGAGGTATCCGCGCGTGGTGGAAATGGCGTTGATGGAAGGATAGGGGCTGACGGTAAAAAAGGAGCTGACGGTGCTTGGGGAAGTGATGCCACCTGTTACCTTCCCGCTGAAAGAGGCCAGGATGGTAAGAGAGGGGAAGATGGTGAAAAGGGAACAAATGGCGGTCCTGCCGGAAATGGAGGAGAGGTTGAGATTTGCGTGGAGGATCCTGCTGATTTGTCATTATTCTCCCTGGTCAGCAATATAGATGTTCGTGCAGGAGTGCCTGGCCGAGCGGGAAGGCATGGTCGGGGCGGCAAGGGAGGCAAGGGCGGTAAGGGTGGAAGATACCTTGATGACCCTGGAAACCTTCACTACCACCGTCACCACCATCATCACCCCCATCAAGATTTTGAACCCTACAATCCCTTGCCCTTTATTGATAGCCATGCTCCGGATGGTAAAGACGGCCCAGATGGTAATACGCCAACAGAAATTTTATATCCAGGTGCTCCGGGTGTTGACGGCAGCGTCAGGTATCACATTCTCTCTCAGGGAATAATTCAATCAACATATACAGCTCCTTATAAGCTAAGAATAACTAATCCGCGATACAGGACAGGTCAGCAGCATGGTTTGTTTGAACCGGGCGATACAGTGCAAGTGGTTTACGACATCCACAACCAGTCAATCAGTATGCCTTCCCCAGTCGAGTTGATGCCTGTTAATGTTGATCTGTCTTTGCGAAGCATTTTCCAGCAAACTGGAGCAGGGCAAGTGCGGGGGAATATTCCTGCCGGTGGTAGTGCTGACAATCAGTCAGCTCCACTGACTTTGAAAATCAGGGAACCGCTTATCATAAAAGGCGCATGCAGTGAGCCCTATGTTGAAACCACCCATCTTCGTGTTCAACTGATGAATACCAGACTTGATCGCCCCTATGCTGAGTCGGACTTATCGCCAATCAGAGTCTCCTATCCTGTTCAACTGTTGCCCAGAAAAAAATTTTACACAGCCGCTATTGGTGAGCCTTTGGATTTGGAGCTGGAGGTTAAGAATATCTCCAAAAAAGCCTTGGGCCGTCAGGAAGGACGAGATGTTTTTCTGCAGATTGTAGAGGAAGATGAACGCAATTCAGTCGTGCTCGCCGCAAAGGCAGTGGATACCTTAGGGCCTGATCAAACTGAAAAACTGCAGGCCAGTATTGTACTGGATGAGCACTTCGCCTTTGGCTCAAGGCGTGAATATAAAGCCAATTTACAGTTAAAGCCTATTGATAGAAATAAATCCATGTCGCTGATTCAGCAACAGGTTTTTACGGTACAGGTCACTCCCAAATACCAGCGTTCAGAAAGAGGTTTTACGCTGGTAATCAATGCTGAAACTTCTCCTGAAGCAGTGCAGTTCTGGATGAAGCAATTGACAAGCATTGCCCAAAAGCCAGTCGCTGTGTGGAATACGTCCTATTATGGACAATTTCCGCTGGAGTCAGAAGTCGGCTCGCTTCTGGCAGACAATGCACATGGCACCCTGATTGTTCTGGATAATGAATTCACAGGACCTGACAGTAAGCTAATCAGAAACAGTGAGTTCATCCGAAAAGACAACCTGCTGCACGCGGCCCAGATTTATGATAATTCGATAGTCATTGTAGGCGACAACAAACAACTTCCGGAATCCTATAAAACAAAGGAAACAGGTTTATTATGGGCAGAACCCGAAGAGAGCTATTACTCGCTGGACTCACTGGTCGATGCTCTATTATTGGAGGCGCCAGAAACCATCAGTCATGCCAAACTAACGCTTCCCACTGAGACGTTCTTTTCAAAAAGCAGTCCGCAGCAAGTGCTCGATCGAGTCGCTGAAAAACTGAAGCAATGCTTTCCGCATCGTAATTATCATTTCAGTGTTGAACGTGTTGCTAACAGCTCGAAGGTAGTGATTGAAATAAGACGTCTGGCAGATGAATTAAATACCGGAGTTAAATCAATAAAGCTTAATCCCCGGGAGATGCAAGATCCCACTAGAGTAGGCGCTGTAAATCCGCAGGGAATTATCAATGTCTTGCCGTTCACCCAGAAGCTTGATTTATTTATGAAAGACAGTAATCCGTATCATCAGCAACTAACACAGGCGATTATTACCGATCTTCTGGCAGAACAGAGGCTGGTACGGCAAACGCAAAACTATGGTTCCTGGTGGAGTGTTCTAACTGGCCGCTATCGGCATAATTTTCAGATGGAACTAAAACAATTGCGTCAGTTAGTCTCGACTCTCAACATCATGGCGCAGCAAGGATCATATTATAATACGGAAGTCTGGGCTCCAAAGGTTATTCAGGTGCTGGCGCAGATGCAGTACCATGCCCGGCAACAGACTTCGTTCTGGAGTCGTCTTGCTGATTTTTTTGTAACTCAGACCAATGAGGAAATAAATCGCAGTACCAGAGCGCTTTGCAGTGAGGCATTGGCTTCTTATGGACAGCTCACCCAAAAGTCAGTTACCGAATTAACGCCAACACTCGACAATCACATCGCTCGTTTGGGATTTGAAGATAAACTTAGAGAGGAAATAGTCAGCTTACAACGTGCCATTCGCAGAGGCGGCTGTTTTTTTAATGAAACGCATAACCGAAAAGAATTGTTTGCTGTTCAGAAATTATTATCAGTTTGTCTGCAGGAGAGTAAGACCGCTGAGCTTCAGGAACATCTGGTGATATTGCAAAAAGGGCGCTTCAAGGAGTGTTATACGGAATTTAAAAAATTATATCCTGAATACCATCAGGAAACAGAAGTAAAGGACCATGGGTCTTATGCTTTTGCATAGATCCAAAGAAAAACCTTGAATGCTTCACTGCTCGGGCCTGTTGTATAAAAACCCATAGCCTTGAGCAGTAAAGCGGTTCAAGGTTTTAAAGAGTTACAGGAACAGCTTCGGACTTTCAGAGTTATTTATTTTTAGAACTGCCGCTTTTGCCGCCTTTAGACTTCAGCGAGCCTTGGCCTTTGCCTTGACCGCCGTGGGAGTGTTCACCGCCTTTTTTACGATCTGCCTGAGTCAGGTTAGAACCTCGTCCACCGCCGTGATTTTGAGTAGCCATAATTAACTCTCCTTGTTATATTTTGTTAGAAATAAATATCACTGAGCATAAAAAAAGCTCACTACTTAAAAGTAGACCATCTCCCCGGGATGTCAAATTCAATACAGTCTGTTACACCGGTGCTTTTTAAGCTGAGCAGCTGAGAGAACTGTATTGTTCAACATAAATCTGCAACAATGAGGTTTTAAAAGTTCAATGAGTTTATGAATCTGATTAAACTGCTCTTATGCCTGTTTGCAGCCAAACTGCAGGCATTTTCCTGCCATCAACCGCAAATTATTAAGCAAAAACCAATACAATTTGATCAAAAGCGAGTGGAGCTTACCCGGTTATATCAACTCACTCATTATGGAATCGATTCCTCCTCTATTGAGATCGAACCCAAAATGATCGTTCTTCATTGGACCTGCTTACCAAGTCTTGAACTTGCTATGCGCGTATTTAACCCCGCGGCTTTACCTGCAAATTCCCCCCGCAGGAATGAAATTCCGGATGACCTGAATGTATCCAGCCATTATCTGGTGGACCGTGATGGTAGTATTTATCAGCTTATGCCGGATAATTTAATGGCCAGACATATAATCGGGCTGAATCATTATGCCATAGGCATTGAAAATGTCGGCGGAATTGATGGCAAGGATGATTTAACAGAGCAGCAAGCAGAGGCCAATGCCTTTCTGGTTTGCTATTTAAAAAATAAGTATCCGCAAATTGAGCATGTGATTGGCCATCATGAATATCTTGGATACAAAAATAGCGCACTTTGGCTGGAGAAAGATCCAGAATATGAGCGCTCAAAAACTGATCCTGGCCCAGACTTTGTGAATCGGGTGAAGGCTTTGGCTATGGAGAGTCAAGCACAACCTCATGCCTCTGTCATTTCCACGAAGCATTGTTGTGTGGATAGAACCAAGCAAACTAAGCGGTCGTCTTTGCGAGCGAAGTGAAGCAATCCAGATCAAGATTTGAACAGGGCCAGGAGTTGGATTGCTTCGCTAAAGCTCGCAAAGACAATTGATAGGGAAATGGCTTTCCATAATTTAACCAGAAATCCGATTAAATTATTTCATTGCTGTGTAAATTTTATCTATTTTGTGTATAATGCCTTCTTTTATAGATTTGAGAAGGAGAGAGGCATGCCAATCGTTATGCGCAAGATATCCAAAACCTGGTTGGCTGAGAATGCTGTGTTATTAAGTTTCGATAATCTTTCATTCAATGATATTAAAAAATATGTAAAAGATAATAAAACTCAGTCAATAGCCTGTGGAGAGCACGCAGGCGAATTAGGTGCGGAAGCTCCAGAGCCATTGCCCTTTGTCATTTCAAAACATTTAGATAATCCAGACTCTTTTTATCTCACGCATTTAACCTCGCGCAGTGTTTACTATATTAACCGTTCAGTAGTTGAGGATACTTCCGGACCGGTTAATTTCTGGCAATTCATACCCGATGCAGAGAAAACTGACAGTCCTGCTGATCCATCAAAACCAGTGGAGAGTTTGTTATTTTTCTCAAGGGAGGACTGCTTACTGTTTCAGGGTATGTATTCCAAAAAGCAATCCTCATCATTCTTTGGAAGTTTAGTTAAGTCAAAAAAAACAGTGGAGCCCGTTGAGCCGGTCAAAAAGTTTTTAGAGTCTAAATTTTTTACAAAACCAAAATTCTATTTGCCCCTATCTACTGAACAGCTACCTCTCTTGGAAGAAGAAATAAAAAAGACCAGGTTCAGATTTAGTTATGAGCAGCTTTTTCTTTCCGGTTTTTATAGTAATGGAAAGCAAAGTGCACAGCGTACTAATGGTTCCCATTGGTTGATGATAGTAATTAGTGCAAAGCTCACTTTTAATCAGCTGTCTGAGATGCTACCCAAGACAGTCAAGAGCAGTTGTGACCTCCTGGAAAAAACCAGCCAGCCTGAATCCCATGTCTGGTATGTGTCTATCCGTAAGCTGGATAGTTTCAATCGCGAATGCATAAAAATTGAGTGGAATCAGGGTGAGCAGTATACGCTGAGGCTAGGGTTTGGAAAGAAATGCCGATTGATAGAAATAACATTTGCTAACAATCTGTCGGAGGCTGAGCTTAAGTCTCTGCTTCCGTATACTTATCAAAAAAGGATTAAGGATGTGACTGATTTTCACATCGGGGAATCTCATGAAGACAAAGAGATGTCCTGCAGTTCATCAAGCAGCTCGTCAATGAGTTGTAAATGATGTACTTTTAAAAGTGTCCTAATGGCGTTGCCTTAAGACTTAAACCCATACTCCTACGTCCCTCGGCTTGTCCGAGGGATCCAGGAATCTCATGCCAGGATTGGATCTCTGGATCCCTCGGACAAGCCGAGGGACGTAGATAAATATGTTAAGGCAGCGCCATTAGGCCCTTGGCCCAACGATAAAAAGCAGAAATAGTTTCCTTTTTACATCCTCTCTATTGTTTATATATGCGCAAATGGGATAAAATAAGCGCACTTTTGTTGTAGAGTTGTCGAACATGTCCAATATCAATAAAGCGGTCCATTACGCAAATTTCAATTATTATTCCAAGCCTTTAAGCATTGTTAACCTGCGCAAACTGCAAATCCCTTATCCTGTATCTTTAAAAAAAATACAATATAAACGAGAAGATGTTGCCATTCAAAAAGAAGCTGGCACTTTTGAAACCTATATTCGACTATCGCATGGTATGCCCCACGCATCAGCCGCAATGGAGTCGATTACCCGAATTGATCAAATCTACACTAAATACGATTCCGACTATGACAACTCCATGCTGGAAATTTGTGAGCAGCTTGGTTTGGGTAATAATATTGCCCTGCTTCTCGAAATGGTTCAGATTGCTACTTTATTCCACGATACCGGCCGCCTGGGTGATGGCATGGATCTCTGGGATGAAGACAGTGGGAAAAATTGTCAAAAATATTTCAGCGATGTCTATCTGCAAGGACCTGAATTTAAGAAACTTTCAAATGAACAAAAAATCAAATTAGCCAAATTCTTTGGGGATGCTGTTCGCTTTAAAGATAATCAAACCACGTTCATGGACCTGCATGCGGCAATCCATCCAAAAGCTGATTATATTCGCCAGCTGATCAATATGGCGGACACGCTTGAAGTTATCCGGACTCGGGATGTTTTCGATCCTTCTCGTCTGCCGATTGCGAAGCGGGTTTCTTCAGAGGTAATGGTCAAAAATATCATTCCTGAGTTAGTCATCCCTCACCGTGACAAAATCATAGAGGAAGGTCGTTTATCACGAAAGGGACGTATCGTATACCCAGGCTTTGATGATAGCCAGTATATTCCGAAGCCAGGTTATGATGATCAGAAGATCGCTGCCTCCTATTTTAAAAAAATGCAGCAATACGATGCGATAGTTTTAAAAATTGATGAAACCAACATTGATGAGGTGATCGGCAGAGCCTTGCAGGGTATCAAGGATTATATCAAGGATTATCAAAATCATAGTGGTTTCCAATTTTCACATGACGGCTTTTTCAGCGCCCGCTATCATGGAAAACTGGGTGTGAATAGAGCATTGTTTTATCAACGTTTATTTGAAAGCGGTGCAGTAACTATGGATAACAAAGTGCTTGCCTTGCACACGCTGTTGATAAGCAAAGAGGGTGGTCGTACGTTAAAGGATTATGTCTATCGCGGGATGAATCAGCGAAACAGTTATACGGTGATCGAGCAGCTTTGCGCGCATCTCAGCAGTTATGGGTCTTATAACAGTGTTCAGGCCACCAGCATTGCCGACTTTGCTAATGGAAAGTCAAAAATGGATCCATTACCACGATTAGAAGGCAGAAAAACTGGTCCTGGGCTTGGCTGAAAATGTCTTTTTTAAAGACAATAGCTCTTGTAAACGAGCAATAATTGCGCTAATCTAATTGAAAGAATTAGTTGGGCTTACACCGCTCAAACTATTACCCAGGAGGTCAGCTCTTGCAGGCCGTGTGCATGCTTCATCATTTGAAGAAGCCTAAAGCCTGTAACCAGACTTCCACCTGTACATAACAGGCCGGTGGTAAGCCCACTAATTCTCCCTTCTGAATACTCTGATTTATCTCAACAAAGAAATTTGCCCATCAACGAGTGATGAGCAAAGAAAATATCAGCGATAGCAGCGAAAAGCCCCATGATCATTTACCCAGCAATCAGGTCTGCCAGGAACAGGTTTTGCCCAGGGACCAGGCTCATTAGGCACGCATCGACCCCAATAATTCATATGATTACCAAAGCCGCAACCTTGAGCTGCATTGGCACTGGAGGTATAAGCTATACCGAGTGTCAAAAGCGCACCCAGTGCAAGGGGAGTTAAAACTTTAGAAATACTTAGAGATTGTATCTTCATAATGGATCCTTTTTTATAAAGTTTTTTCCACACAACCTAAGTATAGTTTTAATTTTAAGATTTGTGAGTTAAGAATGAGCAAAGAGGTTTGGGGGGGCAGGGTGTGTTAAGAACACACCCTGGATCCTAAGCCAGGTGTTTATAAAAATAATTAGGAAGAAACACATAAAAGGGAAGAAGTCTTACAAATAAATAAGCCATCAGGGGGAAGGCAAGCAAGGCAGTCAAAAAGCGAAGGCCGACTGGGCTGTGCTGAAACAATGCAAATAGTATTAATGGGCTAACAAAAATCAGTAAAACCAGCAGACGGGCCAAGCCCAGGCCGATTATTTTGCCATAGTGATTTTTGTATAAATGCAGGTTGGTTTGTACAATTGATTTAAATGATCTAGTCGGTGAAGAGGATGCGCTTGTTGCTGCTAATAAAAAAGCCAGCCAGGCTAAAATTCCCAGGATAGGAGATAGCGCAAAGCAAAGACAGGTGATTAGGGAGGCGCCAGTGAAGATCAGTACCGTTTTCCAGGTCATTTGTATACTCACAAAACCAGTATTTTCATTAATTGCTCCCCCATCAATATGCGTCATACATACCAGATTACAGGCATGAATAAACAGGCCGGCAACTGAATAAAACAGCACTAGCAAAAAGCAATGATACAGTTTGCTATCCATAAAATGATCGGAAAATAATCCTGCTTTGGCCATTAATGCCGGAACAACAAATGCCAGAACCAGCGCTGCAAGCGGGGTGAGTAATAAAAAGCTGTATGGCCACCAGAGCGTTTTGCGACAATTCTCATAGGAATTCCAGGAATTGTTTAAAAAGGCCCGAAACGTTTTGAATTGAGACACGATGTACACCGACTTTGTAAAAAGATTTATTATACGGGGAAATCGGTTAAAACAAACCAGCTTTGTTTATGTTTCTTTCAAACAGTCGATTATCTTTCGTTGCGTCTCAAGCAGATGCGCATCGTTTCGGTATCGCTGTCTTGGCCAGAAAAAACCTTTCAAGCCATCGCCTTTATTTCTGGGGACAATATGAATATGAAGATGAGGGATACTTTGACTCACTTTATTATTCGTGGCTATAAAGCTGCCGCTGGCTTGCATGGCCTTGATTATTGCTTTGCTCAGCTTTTGGGCCAATATAAATAATGGCTCAACAAGCGCGATTGGCAGCTCATCGAAATTGGCGATGTGGGTTTTAGGGGAAAGCAAAACGTGACCTGGGAACAGGGGGTGGTGATCGAGAAAGGCAATGAATTGCTCATCTTCAAAGACCACATAAGCCTTTTCTTTTCCAGCGACAATTTGGTCAATTATACAATCAGCTTCGTTCATGCTCTGGTCTTCCCAAAGTGCCCGGGATAAAGCCCAGGTAGCCGCCCAGGCAGCTGGCGGCGGCGCCAATTAAAAAAAGAAAAAAAGTCTGAAAGCTATTGATTCGCAGAATTTTTTTAGCTTTCTCCGTATCCGGAATGGCAGAAACTCCTTTTTGTTCAGACAGGGTTTCAGTCATCATCGGTGAATTGGCGCTTATATTTATACCTGCAAGATTCGAGGTGAAATTTGCATGAAAGGCGGTGTATTGAATCAGATTGGTAATCAGCATTACAGTGAATAGCAACAGCAGACACCAGGCCAGAAAACCATGCACCAAGCCCCATGCTTTTCGCAACAACAAGCCCGACGACAATTTGCCGGCCAGCCATCCGGTAAAAAACATAGCGATAAAAGCGGAAAAACAAAATAGAGAATAGCCGGCAAGTGAGAAGCGGGTACTCCCTTCCTGCGCGATTGAAAAACTGCTTAACCCAATGGCTAAAGCCAGAAGATTAAGTAAAAAATTCAAGCCAACGCCGCCAATTGCGCCCGCGAACAAAGCCGACCAGTCTAACTTGTTTTCGTTACGATTAGTATTTGACATAGGTCATTGTTTCACTATCCACAGGATTAGAATGAACACGCCGCACAAAGCCAATAGTCCATGCCCGAGTACCATCAGTTTTGAAGGCGGAACACCCTTAATATCCCTCAGGAAAATATAAATACCGCCCATTGCCGCCAGAATAAAGAGGGCAAGCGCTGCTAAAGGTAAAGAATAGAAGAAGGCCAGTACGACAAAAAATAGTATACTGATAGCGCCAAGACTACCATGCGCCATGGCCACACCCTTAGGAGTTTCCTTATTGCTAAACACATAACTGGCCAGATATATTCCACCCAAAGCCGTTAAACAAAATAAAATGACTAATACTAGTTGCATGTTGGTTCCTTATTATTCTTCTTTAAAATTGGAGTTTATCGACAGATTTTGCATTGCCGGGCCTTCCAGAACCTGCCCGTCAGGGCTGAAACGGCTGCCATGGCAGGGACAATCCCAGGTTTGTTCGCTATGATTCCAGTCCACAATACATTTCATATGCGGGCACACAGCCGATACCACATGAAGTTGATTATTGGCATCACGTGACACAGCAAACTTTGCCCGATCCATCTCGATGATTCGGCCTTCACCCATTTGGATTTCTTTTACGAGCGGTTGTTTAATTTGCGGTAAGTCGCTTAAATATTGACTTAAAACATTCATATTTTCCTTAAAAAAGCTCGGCAAACTGGCAAAACTTGCTTTGCGATCCGCCTTAAATAAATGGTTGAGCTCATTATCTTTGCCAATAATCAAATTAGCAAGAATCAATCCTGCCAAACTACCATAAATCAAACCATCAGCGAAATAACCAGTAGCCATTAGTACAGTTTGTGTTTTCTTATTAGTAAAGCCGATATAGGGTATGGCGTCAGCTGATTGATAATGCTGTGCAGACCAGCGGTATGCCAGTTTGGCTTCTGGTTGGCTGCTGAGGAAATCCGACTCCAGTTCAATATAGTGTTTTTCGGGATTTTTTTCCTGTCCGGTTTTATGATGTGCGCCAGAAATAAAAACGATTTGCGGCCTGTTGTTTGCATCAAAGGCATGGGTAGATAACACATGATGGGTATCAAAATTCCATAAATGCCCTTCTGGGCATAAGGATTCCGGCATTTTAAAACCGCAAACATAACTTCGATAAGGAGCAGTGAAGGTTTGTATCGCATGCACTCCAATCGGGGTATGGGTCGCCAGAATAATTTTCTCAGCGCGTACTCGATTGTGCGAAGTATAGAGTACAGGATGAGAGTCGTCCTTAATGGAGAGTACGCGGGTATTTTCAAAAATCATACAGCCTGCCTTTTGTATCTTATCCGCAAGTGCTCTGACATAGCGTAAAGGATTGAAGCGTGCCTGGTTTGGCATCACAATGGCCTTTTGAAAGGGGAAATGGAAGGGCAGCTCAGAAACTTCATCAAATCCAATACCCATTCTATTGAACACCTCGACTTCGTTATCAAAGACAGATTTTTTTGGCCCATTGCTATAGGCATACCAGGGGCGGCGAGAAAAATTGCAATCGAGCTGCTCATTATTGACGTTCGTTTCAATTAACTGAATGGCAGCTTGCCGAGCCTGAGCGACTGCTTTAGCGGTTTCGAGATCAAAGTTTTTTTCTATCTGCTGATACAGGGGTTGTACTGCGGTGTAAAGATTTCCTGTCGAGCGGCTAGTCGTATAGCCTCCTATTTTATCTGCTTCCAAAATAGCTACTTTTTTTCCAGCATTAATTAGATAAAGGGCTGTTGTGATCCCTGTAATGCCGGCACCGACAATGGCAATTTCAACATCGAGATCCTGATCTAAAGAGCTTGCAGGCTGCGAGCTCACTTCCAGCGCATTCCACATTGAGATTCCGTCCATGATACATCCTCCCTGACCGAATATTTCACAGTCCTTTATTTCACTATAGCATTGTGCGCTTAAAAATGAGTTAATAGCCGATTGCCTGAATACAATGCAAAGGAGATTTCTATGCTCGTTAAATTTGTCAGTGATGCCTATGAAAATATTGTGATGTTTGAAAAAGTAGCCAGGGAATTGATAAGCATGATGGGGCATTCCGGCGAAATTCCCGGCGCTCTTACAGAAGAGCAGATTCCCGAAGCTTTGGCCATGTTGCAATCCGCTCTCGAAAAACAACGTCAGGCCCCCTCAAAACAGGGCTTTGACGATGAGGAGGAAGAAAAGCCGGTTAGCTTGTCAAATCGGGCATTTCCCCTGGTCAACATGTTGAAATCGGCCGCCCGGGAAAAAGCGGATGTACTTTGGGATTTCCAATAATTAACCAGTCGTTTATTCATTCAGTTTGACACCCGCATAAAACGCGGGTGGGGAACCTATCAGACTCATCCAATCCTCTCTAAATCGTCTACCATTAACAATGGATAGTCACGACGAGAATAACAATGAAACTCATTCCAATCTGTCTTTGTTTATCCTTAAATTGCCTGACGATGGCTGCTTATGCCGCTGATGACGACTTTGATATGGATATTTGCATTCAGGAAACGGTGCGAGACTGTCAGGAGTCGGTCTGCATCCAGGCCAGCAATTCCGACTGTCTCGAACAGTGTCAAAAAGAGGCGGAAGAAAAATGTGCAGAGTTGTCTAAGCAATCGCTCTAATAAAAAAGCCCCTGAAGCGGGGCTTTTAAGAAAACTATAAATTAGCTAACTGTGCATCCAGAACTTGGACCTTCGACTTCGATTTGTTGCCGGGGGGCAGGTCTTCTGTCAGAAGGCTGTGAATGAACTGAGCCATATGAAGACTCGCCATCGTAGCCGTAACGTTGCTTACTGCTCTGCGTATGACCAGTTTCGTTCCTTGGGCCAAAACCTGGCATTTTGCTGTGCGAGTGCCCGAAGCCTTTTTCTACATCCGGTTCTTCTTTGCTTGAGCATCCAGAAGTCAACGCGCGTCCAATTGCTGCAATCCCATCAACTACCAGAACAGGAAGACTAATCATGATGTTGAAGGCTGTATAAGCGAGAGCTCCAGCAGTAACCACTCCCAAAAGCATGGCAACGTTAGCATAGCGTAGTGTCTCTGCAAAAGCAGATGCAGCGACAGCGAAGGGCGACAACGCTAACTGTAAGGGTCTGGCGACAAAAATCGAAAGCAGTTTGTTGCCGAATCCTTCAGGAAGGGGACCAAAAACCGCCCTGCCGAAAGCCTGCGCTGTATGTTTTACTCGGGTGAACCCTGTGGAGGATAGATATTCATTACGAATGTCTTCATCAATCAGCTGGTTAACAAATTCTTCAGTGACCTGGGGAGCTTCACCGCGTAAGTTCCGAGTCATCTCTGAGAATGCCATTTGCATTTGAGCTTCTTGCATTTTTTGGGCAAACACGTGTTGGCGAAGTTGCTCTCGCGTCATTGCTCGAACTTCTTCAACGGTTATATTAGGAAGTGCAGTACGTTCGGGGCGAAGTCCCTGTGCTTCCATTTTATCCCATTCGGCTTTTTGTATAGCCATAAGCTCGACTGCCAAGATCATCGTGCTACGCACTTTTTCCAAGTATTGAGTTTCAGCGGCTACGAAGTTCACCGGATCATTTCGATAATCCTCAGCGACTTTGTCCAATTTGTTGGAAGTAACAAGATTGGAAAAACCAGCAGCTGCTGAACGCATCAGGGAAGACAATCCATGAATCATACCAAACGGGATCAGATACAAAACGCTGGTGAGCAGAACGACCACTGCAATTGCTCCATCGACTGCAATAGCAAAACCTTTTAAAGGTTGCGGATAGCGGTATTTAGCATTAAAGATGTACTTGAATGCGTCCAGAAAATATTTTATGGCTGCTGTAAATCCACTAATCGGATCTTTAGCCATTTCATTAATAAGATTGGTATTATTTTCAAAAGCTTTCAGCAGTTGAAAGGGAGCTTGAATCTCAAGGCCAGTATAGTCAAAATAGGATCGTAAGGCTCTGTCATGTTGAAGTCTGTCAGGGTGAAGAGTCAGCGCTAATTTCTTATATAAGTCTTTTCTTGCTTTCGTTTTTGCATCATTAAATTCTTTTTCCATTCCTTTTTTACGCAGAAAGTTATTTCCATGAATTTCCGCAAATTCCTTTCTGGTTACTTCTTCAATCGCTTGAAAAGCACCATCCAAAATGTTGTTGATGTTATCAAGAATAGCTTTTTGAGTACTCTGAAGTCTAAGATCGGGTATCTTCATCCCTTCAGTATAATTTTCGGGAAGCGTTATTGTCTCTTGCAGCATCTGCAAAAGATTTGTTTTGGCTTGCTTAGCTATTTGTTCAACTGACATACCAACTCCTAAGGTAAAAAATCTGAAAAAATTATAAATGGTTTTGCTTAAGGTTTTATTAAACACCAACAAAAGGTGAGTAAAATTTTATCACACTGAGAATCGTATTAACAAGCTATTTAAACCCGCCAGTGCTGCTTCTGGCAGAAAAAGGCATCGAAAAAAATAAATTTTTGTTACAATTGACCGGAATTCCCTTAACTGAAGAAATATTATGCCTTCTTTTGATATAGTCTCTGAAATCAACCTGGTGGAGCTGCGTCACGCAGTCGATAATGCCATCAGGGAAATGGGAACCCGCTTTGATTTTCGCGGCGTAGAGTCCAGCATCGATTTGAAAGAGCTAACCGTTACTCTAAAATCAGAGTCTGATTTTCAGGTTAGACAACTTGAAGATTTATTCCGTAATCACTGCACCAAACGTAATGTGAGTTTAGTCGGTGTGGAGATCGAAGATAAGCCCATTCATACCGGAAAAACCTATACGCTGAATATGAAGTTCAAGCAGGGAATTGATCAGCCTGCAGCGAAGGAGCTCATCAATCTTATCAAGGAGGCCAAGCTCAAAGTCCAAACGTCTATTCAGGGTGATAAAGTGCGGGTTAACGGCAAAAAACGCGATGATTTGCAGGAAGTAATTGCCTTATTGAAAAAGGAAAAAGTGCCTGTGGAATTACAGTTTGAAAATTTTCGAGATTAAGATCCGATGGTCTGCACTTCCAGGCTCCCAAGTGCCTGTGCCCTGCACGCTTAATGTTTCCAATTAGCCTAAGTTTGTTTCGGCATAAGAATTTATGATGTGGCGCCCCCTCGCCCGCGCAAGAAAACTGATTAAAATCCAGTTGGTCATCGCGGGAGAGGGTCGGGGAGAGGGAATAATGCGATGACGGATAGGTGGCATTGAATATCTCCTGTTCCTATTTATTATTCTTGATTTGTGCTCTCATTCAAGCTGAAACTGATTTTTACCCTCTCCCCAACCCTCTCCCGCGAAAAACATACATATTCTGTTCGAATTTCTTCCGCGGGCGAGGGGGCTTCTTCCTACACAATTGATCTTCTGGAGTCAAGGATAAAGCTTTATGTGCGGTACGTAGGTGAATGGGGAAGAAGGGCCCCATATATAGCCACAATAAGCCATTACTTTAGCTTTTGATCATTATTATCGCGAACTGATTAATATTGGTCTATTATAAAACATATAGGTAATGACTTATCCTGGCTGAACCAAAATCAAGTGTAGGATAGGGAGATTGCAGTTGAAATGTGGTGTGCTCCTGGGGCAGCAGGTTGCCTAAAGCATTTCATAGATCGCCATAATAATGTTTTAGTTGCGGCTCAGAGACTCAGGAGAGCCATTGCCTGTATCACTTATTGGATAGTGCATTGTAACGCACCAACGACAGCCTCTCCGAAGATCTCAATTATTTTCGTTTATATCGGTAAAAACTCATTGAATAAGCATTTTTTTCATCTTGCTCATGCTGCGCAATTTTCTCACAACTCCATTCTTCCTGATTGAGTGTTGGAAAAAACACATCTGCGTCAAAGCGATGATGAATCTGCGTCAAATAAATCTGCTGCGCCTGCGGCAGGATTTGCTGATAAATACTGGCGCCCCCGATGATCATTACTTCTGGTGCCGCATCAGCAAGTTTCAGCGCCTCTTCCAGAGAGTGAGCCACCTCAATCTCTGCTGCGGAAAAAGACGAGCGGCTAACCACAATGTTTTGACGGCCTGGAAGCGCTTTTCCGATTGAAGCAAAAGTTTTTCGTCCCATGATAATGGGTTTACCTAAAGTCATTTGCTTGAAAAATTTCAGATCAGCCGGTAGATGACAGAGCAGCTGATTGTTCTTACCCAGTCCCTGGGCTTCGTCAACGGCTGCAATTAAGCTAATTAGTTTCATATGTTGCTCTATGTTGGGCCATGGCCAATGCGGTTTTAACAGCCGCAAGCAGACTACCGCAAGCCGCTTTGCCTGTGCCTGCCAATTCCAGCGCCGTTCCATGATCTACCGAGGTGCGGATAATCGGCAGGCCCAGACTAATATTCACCGCATCACCAAAGCCTGCATATTTAAGCACCGGTAAGCCCTGATCATGATACATGACGACAAAGGCATCTGCCTTGTGATGAGGAGTAAACATTGTGTCTGCTGGAAAGGGGCCGTGAACCGCAATGCCTTCGGCCTGCAATTGTTGCAGTGCAGGAATAATCACGTCGATTTCTTCGCGGCCCAGATAGCCGCTTTCACCGGCATGGGGATTTAAACCTGCCACTGTAATTTGGGGATTGCGAATCCCGAAATCAGTGTGCAGCGACTGGTGCAATTGCCGAATCACGGATTGTATAAGCGGCCCATCGATCACGTCAGCCACTGCGCGCAGCGGTAAATGCGTAGTAACCAAGGCAACGCGCATCGCTTCACAAGCCAACATCATTACCACGGTATCCGCTTTGCAGCGCTCGGCCAAAAACTCGGTATGCCCTGTAAATGGAATACCGGCCTGGTTAATAATGGCTTTATGCACGGGAGCGGTCACCAAGGCTGCAAATTCATCGGCAAGACAGGCGTCTATGCCTTCCGAGAGCATCTGAATGACCATTGGCGCGTTTTGCGCATTAAGCTTACCAGGGGTTACTTTCTTTGCACAGGAAAATGGCAATATCTGGAGACAGCCTTGGCGGGGGCTGAATGTAGTACTGCGGCGAAACTCTTTCAATTCCACCGCAAGATTTAACTGACGGGCGCGCTCGGCTAAAACATCGGGATCGCCCGCGATCACCACCGGATATTCTTCCTCTGCTAAAGCGAGGCAAATATCCGGCCCGATGCCGGCAGGTTCACCACTGCTAAGCAGCAGAGGCTTCATGCCAATTCCTTATCCATAATTTTGATATAGGCATCGGTGCGTAAATGCTGCTGCCAATTCTGTACGGCTTCAGTAAATTTCTTCTGCTGCAGGAATTGTCGAACCTGTTGTCTTTGATATGAGGCGGAATCATCCACTTTTTTCCGCTCAAGCACCTCGATTAAATGCCAGCCAAAGACTGATTTTACCGGTTTGCTGACCTTATGCAGCGGCAAGCCGTCCATTGCCTTTTCAAATTCAGGAACTAACTCTCCTGGAGTGACCCAGCCCAGGTCTCCCCCTTTAACCGCGCTGGCGGCATCCAGAGAGTACTGTTTGGCCAGCAGGGCAAAGTCTTTCCCGGATTTGATTTGCTGATAGAGATTATTAGCTTGCCGGCTGGCTTCAGCAGGAGTCAGACTGGAGTCGGATTTAAGCAGAATATGACGAACATGGGTTTTTACCACTTCATGCTTACCATTATCGCCGCCAATGGCTGTGAGCTTAATTAACTGATAACCATTTCCGGTGCGAATCGGGCCGGCAATCTGGCCTGCTTTCATTTTAGTTACTTCGCTGACAAATACATCTGGTAATTCCGCTAAATGACGCTCACCCAGATCACCGCCCTCTAATGCAAATTCCCCACTGGATTCGGCAATGGCAATCTGGCTGAAGTCAGCGCCCTGGCGAAGTTTTTTCAGAAGATCCCTGGCTTTTTTCTCAGCACTTTTTAATTGATCGGTGGTGGGTTCTTCAGGTAAGGGAATCACAATATTTTGCAGATGATAAGTCAATTGGCTTTTATCCTGCTGATAAGAGGTTTTCAGGAAATCCTCTACCTGCTGATTGGTGATGTTAAGATCCCGGCCAACCGCTTTTTGCTGCAGTCTCCCCAAAAGAATTTCCTTGCGAATATTTTCGCGATAGTTATTCCAGCTTAAGCCCTGATTTTCTACTGCCTCGCGCAAGTCGGTCAGGGAAATATGATTGGTTTCAGCAATCTTGGAAATCGCTTCATTAAGCTCTGAATTATCAATGCTGATATCATTTTGCTTTGCTAATTGCAGCTGTAAATCCACATCAATCAGATGCTGCAAAACCTGTTTACGCAATACCTTGTCGGAAGGAACCTGCATATTTTTGGCTTCGTACTGCTTTTTTAGAATACTGACCTGCTGATTCAATTCACTGGAAGTAATGACGCCATCGTTAACCACGGCGACCACTCTATCCAATGGCTCAGCAAACAGTGTGGGTGCACAAAAGGATATCAGCAGACTCAATACTGCGAAACGTTTAAACATGCCTGGCTTCCTCATTTTATTTTTTCTGCGATTTTGGGTTATTTTTAAACAAAATACAAGTCGTAATCAATATTATACAAATCAATTAGTAACGATGAAAACTGTCCCGATAACCCGGAATATAAGTATGAATAATGGTCGCAGGATCACTATTCCCCACTGAACCCAAGCCTTTTAGCAAGAGTTGCAGATACACATTATCATTATATTGGGGCCGCGCAGCCTGGCTTAGACTCTTGAACGCGCGTCCTCCTACGAGCCTGACTGCCCAGCAGCAATTGTCATATTGAATGCCCATAAAAGTCATCATGTCATAGCGTTTGCTGATATTGTAACTGAAAGCACCTAATGTACTCCATGCGTCATTAATTGGCCAGGCAAACGAGGCCGAGGCCTGGTGCAGCGCATTTTTCTGCAGAGGTATTTCAGAAAGCTCCACTATATCGCCATTAACCAGATAGGTATATCCCAGCGTTATAATTTTATTGACTTCGGGCTGGTAATGAAAATTAATATTGCCATTGTCAGTCGAGCGAGTATGCGGATCCCAGACATAGTCACCGGTGACTACCCAGGAGGGGTTCAACCGATACAAGGCTCGAGAGGCAATCGGCGAGTAATCTGTTGTGGGCGATAGATAACCCAGAGTGTAAGGTACATCTTTGCAATAGCCGGTGGGTGACTGACAAAGCTGAACTCTGCGATTGGCAAAATAACGCGATTGCCCAATGGTAAAACTGGCTTTTTCGGCCCCTGTTTCATCAGAAAGAAAACGGGAGGTCACCGCATAGGATAATTGATTGGTATCGCCAATGCGATCATAACCCGAAAAGCGGTTGGTTCTGAACAATTGATCGGCATTGAAAATAGTATAGGCCGAATCATAGACCGGTATTTCAGTCTGATTATGAAAGGGAACATAGAGGTAAAACAGACGAGGTTCCAGCGTTTGATTAAATGCCTGGCCGAACAGACTGCTTGAGCGATCAAAATAAAGACCACTGTCCAGGTAATAACGGGGGGTTGTATTGTTAAAATCCCGGTTGATATCGCTGTAATAACGCCGTACATCATAGTAATTTTCCACCAGCTCGATATTCGGAGTGATATAGCCCCAAGGTCGAAGCTGCGGGAAAGACAATATAGGGTTGAAGTAATAGCGCGGCCCTTCCGGCTGGTAATACAAACTGTTCGGCCAGTCAAAATTGTCGAATTGACCATGCAGACTCAAATTGCCGTTAAAGGGTAAATCCTCATAAACGCCATGAGCCAGCAACTGAGGTAAACGCTGATAAATATCAGCAATTCGGGATTCGTTGATTGGCTGCAGAGTCTGATAGCTTTGCAGCAAACCGCGAAACAGCCAGTGTTCCGTTGTATAATCCAGTTCGCCTTCACGTAAAAGCTGCCGCTCGGTTAGCACAGCAAGATTACTGCTGAAATCCTGCAGATAATAATCATCCGAGACTTGCTGATAATTAATTCGCAGATTCAGATTCGGATTGATGCGGGTCACATCAAAGAATTGCATCGACCAGCGATCTTTTGATAAACCGCGCAACTCAGGAAAATCCAGTTGATTGTCATGTAAAAAATCAGCATAGGCACGGTCATGCGGTAAAAAACGACCATTGATGTTTCCACTGGAGTTTTCAGTAAGATAACGGAATTGCCCGCCCATCATTAGCCCGCGCCTAGTATACAAATGAGGGATGATGGTGGCGTCATAATTCGGGGCCATATTCCAGTAATAAGGCAGTGAGAAATCAAAGCCGCCTACATTTGAATAGCCCTTGGTTGGGATTAAAAAACCTGATTTTCGGTCTTTAGAAGTGGGAAAACTTAAATAGGGAGTATAAAGAACAGGTACACGCCGGATTAAAAGCTGGGCATTGCGAGCGACCCCCATTTTCTCAGAGTCATCCAGGGTGATTTTTTCAGCGCGTATTTCCCAGGCTCTATCCTGTGGAGCACAGGTGCTGTAAGTCGCTTTATTCAGAAAATAATCTTTGTTCGCAAAGCGCTCTATGAGGCTTGCTCGTCCCCAGGCTGGCAGAATCGAACCCTGTTTCCGCGTATTAAAACGGTAAATAACATCTTCCGCCTTACCTGACTTGTCCTGCATATTAATGGTGACTTTGCGGGCGACCATCAACCGGCCTGGTTCGAGATAGCGGACATTGCCTAATAACTCAACATGGGTAATTTCATTGGTTTTGTCATCTCGATACACATAAGCCGTTTGGGCATTAACAATGCGCTCATTCTGCTGAACGGTCACATCCCCCGATAAGGTAGAACGGCCCTCGCGGTAAAAGGATACATTATCCGCCTGCAGACGAATTTCATCCTCGTCTAATGGCGGTATGCTTATTTCTGTGTAGTTGCCGCGGCAAACCGGAACTGCGGCATTGGTTTGCCAATTGAGACAGCGCGCAAATAAAGCACGATTGTAGTCGTTATCTTCCATATTGGGTTTGATAACACAAGCTTGCACAGGCTCGATGATGGCAGTTTCCGCATTGACGCTCCGGAAATAAAACAGGCTGGCCGAAACCGCAGCCAATAGACTACCTGCGCAAAACGCGCGCGAAATCGTTTTGCTGTTCATTGATAGGATCTTCTGATAAAACCTGATTTTCACCGTCACCAAAATACCTTATGATCCACGAGCACAAAGTGCACAACATTTTAATGATTGCTGATGATTCAGCAGTCTATGAACAAGGTTTTGGAGTATAGCATGCAAGAACGGGAAAACGCACTGCACAATTGGTTAAAACCCTGGGTAGGCGAAGCGTATCAAATCAAGCCACTGACTGGCGATGCCAGTTTCAGGCGTTATTTCCGGATTGAATATGCCAATTTCAAAGGGATCATTATGGATGCTCCCCCTGAAAGGGAAAAAATCGATTCCTTTCTGGCTATTGCCGAGTTATTAAACCATCATGGTTTGCGTTCTCCCGAGATATACAGAGCAGATGAGATGCTGGGCTTTATTGTGCTGGAGGATTTCGGCGACCAGTTGCTTCTGGCCCATTTGCAGGCAGACACTGTGGATGACTGGTATGCTGTGGCGATTGATAACCTATTACGTTTACAGCAATGTACTGTTGGCAAACTACCGGTATTTAATACTGGCTTTATGCTTCAGGAGCTGTCTCTGTTTAAGGAATGGTTTGTTGATGCCTATTTGAAACTGACGCTTGACGAGTCGGAACAACGTCTGTTAGCGAATACCTTTGACTGGCTGGTGGACCAGTTATCAGCTCAGCCGCAAACCATGATTCATCGCGATTTTCATTCACGTAATCTGATGATTCTGAGTGACAGGCCAAAAGTATTGGGCCTGATCGATTTTCAGGATGCCATGAAAGGCCCTTGCACCTATGATTTGGTTTCTTTATTAAAAGATTGTTATATTCAATGGCCCAGAGAGCGTGTTCATGAATGGGTCAAATGTTTCTATGATCAGTCCACGCTTACGGAAGAGATGAGTCTCAAAGAGTTTCAGCGTGCATTTGATTTATGTGGTTTGCAAAGGCATTTGAAAGTGCTTGGTGTTTTCTCAAGGCTTTATTTGCGCGATAATAAACCGGGTTACTTAAAAGATTTGCCATTAACTCTTCATTATGTACTTGATTGTCTTGAGAGTTATGAGGAATTGAAACCATTCTATCAATTTATTCAACGAAGGATCCATTTGCCATGAAAACTGCGATGATTTTGGCGGCAGGAAGAGGAGAGCGGCTAAAACCCCTTACTAAAACCTGCCCCAAAGCAATGTGCCGTGTTCAGGGCATGCCTTTAATCGAGCATCATGTTAACAATCTGGCCTCTGCGGGTTTTGAGAAAATTATTGTCAACCACGCCTATCTTGGAAGTCAAATTCGACATCACCTGCAAGATGGCAGCCGTTGGGGGGTGGATATTCACTATTCCCCTGAGCCGCCCGGGGGGCTGGAGACAGGCGGAGGTATTATCAATGCCTTGCCATTATTGGGTAATGCGCCATTTCTTACTGTGAACGCCGATATATTTACTGATTATGATTTTTCAAATATCCAGTTACCGAAGAGATCCCTTGCACATCTGGTTCTGGTTGACAATCCTTCTCATAACAGTAAAGGGGATTTCGGCCTGAATGAATACCGAAAAGTAAGTAATGAAGATAAAAAATACACCTATTCAGGAATTGCCTGTTACCATCCGCAGTTTTTCAACCATTATCAGCCTGGTCGTTTTTCAGTGACTCCTCTTTGGCGAGAGACTGCTGCGAAAGGCCTAATCAGCGGCGAGCATTATGCCGGCAGCTGGATAGACATAGGCTCTCTCGAACGATGGCATTTAGCTAATTACAGAATTCCCTTAATTTAATGTCAGTGAGATTAAGGTGAGATTGATTAAAGCCTCTCCCAAGCTGACGCTAAGCCCCCATGCCTGAACCTGAGGTAGGTGCTTCCGGTTCCTGCTCTTGTCTCTGTTGTGCTTGTGCGGCTTGCTGGGCTTCGGCGCGTTTCTCCGGATAGCGATGCTGCGATACATTGATGTCAACGCCTTTTGAGGAGAGGGTCTTCTGAAAGCCCTGTTCCCGATCATTAATCATTTGTCCCAGTTTAACCGGATCGGCTTTGACTGGATTTCCCGCGGAGTCTTTTTTAATCTGCCCACTCTGATCACATTCATAAATCATACTTCCCTTGCTCACCATATTCCTTTCAGCAAGCCAGGCATTAAGGGCTTTGTCCAGCGCATCCAGTAAAGGCTCTCCTTTTTGGATAAGATCACCGTTCATTGAAAAGCCGCGCAATATTTTAGTTTGATCATTCAGCGCAAAATCGAGTTTGACGCTGCCCTTGGCTAGGCCCTTTATCGATTCAATGGCTGCTTCAGCGAGATTATGCTGCAGATTCTGAAAGTCAGAACGTACAGGCCCGTCACCAGATTGCGGTGAGGGTCTATCTCTTTGCATTTCCACGTTTTGGCGATATTCTTCAAGCGATTTAAGCATGGTTTGTGCATCAGCCAGTTTACCCACCGCAATCATTTTTTTAGTGGCTTGATCTACCAGATATCTTGCTGCTTCGGGCGTTGAGGCTACCTCGCCGGCTTGCTTGATTGCTTTGAAATAGGGCATATTCTCGGCAACTGTACTGCCTCTTTTGGTAGTTTTCAGCATGTCATTTAACTCACAGATAGGATGCATTCGTAATTGCTTGCCAGCCTTTTTTCTTTGGCGAGCAAGCAGTTACATTTGTCAAAAATATAACAAAGTATAGCAAAAGAGTAACAGAGTCGATTGATTAAAATAAGTTCCTCGATTGTTAAAGAATAGTAAATCAATCAAAAGGTGTCGCTATTTTATCTGTCACTGACGAGTAAGTTTTGTTTTTCATTGAATCAAACGTAAACTCATCCACCTGAATCGCATCCCAGCGTGCTTTTTCTACTTTCATTAAAGTATCCATTTCTTCCTGGGTAAGCTCTCCTTTTGCAACCCGGGTCTCGAGAATGTCATGCAATTTGTCAAACTCATAACGCTTCAAGCCGCCCACTTTCTGATACAAGCCGGCATTCTGGATTAGCAGTTGCAAGGTTTCTTCCATACGATCAACGGGTTGACTGCTATCACCACTCAGAAATACCCAGTGCTTGATAGTGTCGCGATATTGATTATTACCCATCATTGAACGCGACAGCTTCTTGTCGAGCCGATCACAGGGATAACGCATACTCTGACCAAGAGGAAAGAGTAAAAATTGCACTAAACCGCCAATTATCCGTGAAGGAAAATTCTGGCAGAAATTAATCATTGCCTGTTGCGCATGATAAAAACAGTAAGAGGTTGCCCAAAGCGCATGCAGTTGCTGATCGGTATTGCCCTTGTCATTTTGATAAAGTCTTAGCGCGGCCATTGCCAGATACAAATAAGACATGGCATCTGCCAAACGTGCCGACAGACGCTCTTTGCGCTTTAACTCGCCGCCCAGATAAATCAGGGAGAGATCAGCGAGCCAGGCAAAGGCATGGCTTAACCGGGCTAACTTTCGATATTGTTTTTTCAGCGCATTATCTGGAGCTGCGATGAAAATACCACCGGTCCAGCCTGAGCAAATACTTTTCGCAAAATTCTGCAGAAAATAATGGATATGCTGCCAAAGCAAATTACCGAACTCTTTTTTATCCTCTTTGGCAATTGCATAAAACTCGTTGCGTACAAAGGGGTGGCAAGCCATCGAACCCTGGCCAAATATGAGCAGATTTCTGGACATGATATTCGCCCCTTCAACAGTCAGCGAAATGGGAAGGCTGACATAGAAGCTGGTTAAGTAGTTTCTTGGACCAACGACTACCGCGCGACCAGCATGCACATCCATCGCATTGTTTATTACTTTGCGTGCCAGCTCGGTATTAAAGTACTTGGTTAAGGCCGAGGCTACAGAAGGTTTCATATGTTGATTTACGGCTGCGACCGTTAATAAGCGAGTGGCATTAATCAGATAATTCAAGCCGGCAATCTCAGCCAGTTTCTCTTCAATCCCTTCAAATTGGCCAATCTCCACACTAAATTGCCGACGAATGCGCGCAAAAGCCCCGCTAACCAGATAACAAACTGAGGAGGAAGCCGCAGCCAGTGCCGGCAGGGAAATTGAACGTCCAATGGATAGACACTCCACCAGCATTTGCCAGCCATGACCGGCATTTTTCTGCCCGCCAATGATGGTATCGATAGGCACAAAGATATCCCTTCCACGAATGGTTCCGTTCATAAAGGGCTGATCCGCCGGTAAATGGCGATTACCAATTTCCAGATTTTCGGTATTTCTTGGGATTAATACGCAGGTAATCCCTTCTTCCCCGATTCCGTTCAACAGACCTTGCGGGTCTTTAAGATTTACAGCCAAACCGATTAAGGTGGCAACTGGAGACAGAGTGATCCAGCGTTTGTTCAGATTAATCGTTAACCCAAGAACAGTCTGCCCATTGACTTGTTTCTGAGTGACAATTGCCTCCGATTGTATGGAAGTCGCGTCGCTTCCAGCGCCTGGCTCAGTCAGCGCAAAGCAGGGGATATCAATCCCTTTTGCCAGATTGGGAAGGTATTTTGCTTTTTGCTCATCTGTACCGTAATAATGCAAGAGTTCGCCTGGACCAAGAGAATTGGGAACCATCACCGTAACTGCGGCTACTCCCGAACGGCTGGCAATTTTCATAACGATATCGGAATGAGCCCGTGCAGAAAATCCTTTACCGCCGTACTCTTTGGCAATAACGAGGCCCAGAAAGCCTTTTTCCTTGATGAAATTCCATACGGTTTCTGGTAAATCCCTTTCCTGTCCTATGCTCCACTCATCCAGCATATTGCAAAGCGCTTGTGTTTCGTTGTCCAGAAAGGATTGTTCTTCAGGAGTAAGCTCTGAAGAAATAGCAGATAATTTTTCCCAGTCCGGTGAGCCTGTAAATATGTCCTGTTCAATCCAGGTATCCCCGGTATTCAGTGCTTCTTCTTCAGTTTTAGACAGTTTGGGAATGGATTTAACTGAGCGCTTATAGATAAAATCAACGAAGGCGGCTCTCACGGGCTCAACGTGTAATAAAATGACAGTCACAAGAATAGCCAGCCAAATTAAAATTCCTGGCAACCAGTGCATACCGATAAAAAAAGTAGCCAGAATCAGATAAACTGCCGAGCCAATCTCCCATACAATTGCGGGCAAACCGCGATACAAGATGATCAGAGTAAACACGAGATAGATGAGAAACAGAATTGTAGCCATGTTTATTCCTTTAATTTATTATGAGTTGCAAATGAGCAATTAAGCATTTGATTTTGTAGTATATACTCGTTACAGTTAATTTTGCGAGAGTCGCTTGCTAAAGATTTATTTGGTGAAGGAAAACGAAGGTATGTTAAAACACCGCCTGGTCTGGAATTTTGAGATTGACCCTGACGATTTAATCGATTTCACTGCTTTTCCTCAGGAGGAGTCCGATTCGCTGCGCTGGGAAATTCGTTATTTCTGGCCGGCAGACAGCCATATCACCTTATATGGATTAGGAGAGGAGTTTCTCGATCTGTCCCGTTATCAAATCAAGCAACGAGTTGATGTATATCATCTCCTTGGGGAGGGATACTTTAATATCAAAGATCGACGCGATCAATTATTATACAAACCTTTACTTGAAGAAAAAGGGGGATGCCAGGGGTTTGGGCATAAAACCAACCTGCTGGATCAGGCACCGGAAGACATACTCTCCGGAGACCCAGTACTGACCGTCAGGGAAATGCTGGCTAAAGTTCAGCAGGAAAGCCGAATGATTCGAGTCGACAAGGTCGCTCTGAAATATAAATTCCCCCTCAGCCCGACAATAAAGCTTGAATTGGCAAGACTTGGTATTGCGGATCAGCGATTTTTTAGTGTCTGTATTGAAGGACGTTCTCAGCCGTTGGTTTCTCGCCTGAGTCAATTATTGATGAGACAGCATATTTCCTGCGATTATGTGCGTTTTTTAAAGCAGACTCATTTCCATGAATAATACCTTGCTTAACTTGGCCGCAAGCTTTGGAAAAATCGGTATAGTTTCTCTGGGCGGCGGCAATTCGATGCTTAAACTGATTGAAGTGGAAGTGGTTAATCATCGCCATTGGGTGGGTCAGGAAGAGTTTATCGCGATGGTGGGCTCGAGCTTTCTCTTCCCCGGTTTAACAGCTGTAAAACTTTCAGCATTAATAGGATACAAGCTGGCCGGATACGTCGGCTTGCTTCTGGCGGTTCTTGCCTTGAATTTACCAGGTTTAGTTCTTGCTGTAGTGGGTTATCAGTTCCTAAACAATCACAACTCTCCCTTCGCTCAGAAAATAATGATCGCCGTGCAATACGGGGCTCTGGCGTTATTAGCTGCCGCCTCTTATTCAGTGGCGCAAGGCGTTATTCAAAGCTATTATTCGCTGCCTGTTGTAATCGCCTGTATCTTATTTTTCTTAGCTTTGGTATATCTACAACTATCCCCATTCTGGGGCTTTATTGCCTATATTGGCATCTGCTTCTTTTTGGTCCATACCTGATAATGAATAATTTAAATATCGAGCAGGAGCGATCTTGAGTAAGAATTTAGACAATCCGGAATTTTTTATTAATCGCGAATTTACTGCCCTTGCTTTTAATGAACGAGTGTTGCAATTGGCTAAGGATGAGCGGATCCCCTTGCTGGAGCGAATGCGTTTTCTCTGTATTTGCTGTGGAAACCTGGATGAATTTTTTGAGATTCGCGTCGCGGGTCTTAAAGAAAAAATAGCCATAGCCTCTCCAAAATTAAATATTGACGGCTTGCGGGCCGAGGAAGTGTTCAGCCAGATCAGTAAGAAGGCTCACATTTTAAGCGATGAGCTTTATAATATTTTCAACAGGCAATTATTGCCTGAGATGCGTAAAGAGCATATCCATTTTTTAAATGTCGAAGAATGGACGGATGATATTCATTTATGGGCCAAGCATTATTTTAAAAATGAGATCCTGCCTATCGTTAGCCCGATTGCTCTGGATTTGGCACATCCGTTTCCAAGGTTATTTAATAAAAGTCTTAATTTCATAATTTCCCTGCGTGGAAAAGACGCTTTTGATCGAAACATTGACTATGCGGTCGTCCATGCGCCACGCTCGCTGCCCAGAATGATCCATTTGCCTTCCGAGTTATGTACCGATGGCGGCAGCTATTTCGTTTATCTTTCTTCAATTATTCAAACGCATATCAGCAGCTTGTTTCCCGGTATGGAAATCAATGGCTGTTACCCGTTTCGCCTGACCCGAAACAGTGATCTGTTTTTGCGTGAGGAGGAAATTGAAGATTTAGCCGTCGCCGTACAAAGGGAACTGTTTTCAAGACATTATGGACATGTTGTTCGTTTGGAGGTGGATAAAAAATGTCCGGAGCACATTGTTGATTTTCTATTGCAGAAACATCATCTCCACCATGAGGATACCTATTACTGCGACGGCCCTGTCAATTTACAGCGCTTTTACAGTGCTATTAATCGAATCGATCGGCCTGATTTGAACTATCCTCCCCTCAATGTGCAATATCCTGACTTTATCCATCAGCGCCGCAATTTATTCAATGTCCTGGACGAGCAGGATGTGTTCCTGCATCATCCATATCAAAGTTATGAGGTGATTATTGATTTTGTACGACAGGCTGCCTCTGATCCCAATGTTCTGGCTATCAAGCAGACCTTATACAGAACGCATTCTGAGTCGGTAATGGTTCGCGCACTTGTTGAAGCGGCCCGTTCTGGAAAGGAGGTAACGGCAGTAGTGGAGCTGCGCGCCCGTTTTGACGAAGAGTCTAACCTGCGATTGGCTAATCGTTTGCATGAGGCAGGTGTGCTGGTATTGTATGGAGTTATGGGCTATAAAACCCATGCCAAGATGACCCTGGTGGTGCGAAGAACCCACGGCAAACTCAAACGCTATGTCCATTTGGGAACCGGCAATTATCACGAGCAAACTGCCAGGCGATATACCGATTTCGGCTTATTAACCGCCGATGCAGCAATCACTGCGGACACGCAAATTATTTTTCAGCAATTAACCGGCCTTGGGAAAACGGTTAAGTTAAAAGCATTATGTCATTCTCCATTTACTCTGCAAAAAAATCTTATGGCACATATTGATGCCTGTGCGGAAGCGGCGAGAGAAGGAAAAAATGCAGAAATTAATATTAAGATTAACGGCCTGACCGATAAGGCCATGATTCAGGCACTGTATGCAGCATCACAGGCAGGCGTCAAAATCAACTTGATTGTTCGCAGCATGTGCTGTTTAAAACCGGGGATTCCTGAAATTTCAGAGAATATTCGCGTGATTTCAGTTTTGGGTCGTTTTCTTGAACATCATCGAATCTATTGCTTCAGAATTGAAGAGAATGAATATTATTACTGTTCAAGCGCCGACTTGATGGAGCGAAATCTGTATAACCGCATTGAGATTTTGTTTCCTATTCAGGATGAAATCATTCGTAAGCGGATTCGACAGGAAATTTTCAAGAACTACCTGAAAGATAATATGTATGCTTGGGAAATGCAGGCTGACGGCACTTATAAGCCCATGCGCAATGGATCCCACTCAGCCCAGGAAAAATTACTGCAAACTTACTCAAAAACTACTAATACCGATTTTTAGCTACATTGACAATTAATAAAGAAGAGTCTTGCTTGCTTTTCCTGCTTCCTCTCTTGCAAGACGCGGGACCAGATACCCCGGAAGCAGGGTTTGCAGATCTCGAAAAATCTGTAATGCCTTTTCCTGCGGCAGATCAAAATGCGCAGCTCCTGCTACTTTATCGAGGACGTGCAGATAATACGGTAGTATGCCGCAGCTAAATAAGCGCTGGCTTAATTCTGCCAGGGTTTTTGCATCGGCATTAACTTTATTTAATAAAACGGACTGATTAAGCAGATGACAGCCGGATTTCTGCAGCAGCCCGCAGGCTGACTCAACCGTCTCATCAAGCTCCTGTGCATGATTGCAATGAACCACTATCACTTTTTGCAAACGTAATGAACTTAAGATAGATAAAAACTTCTCATCAATCCGTTCCGGCAATACAATAGGAATTCGGGTATGAAAGCGTACAGTGGTAACATGCTTTATCTCATCAAGCTGCTTAAGCACTGAACTCAAAACGGTATTGGAGGCCAGCAAGGGATCGCCGCCGCTTAAAATCACTTCAGAAACGCTTGAATTTCCTTTTATATAATCAATGACCTGCTGCCAGCCTTCGCGGCCAGGATTATTTTTCTGATAGGGAAAATGCCTTCGGAAGCAGTAACGGCAATTCACTGCGCAAGTGCCGGTTAAGGTTAGCAGAACTCTACCGGTATATTTATGCAATAAGCCGGTGAGCGGATTGCTGCTGTCTTCCTGCAAAGGATCATTTTGATAGCCATCGACGTCCAGCAGTTCTTCTTCACTGGCCAGCACTTGCAGTAAAAGGGGATCCTCGGGGTCATACTTTTTCATGCGCCCTGCAAAACCGCGTGGTACTCGGGTTTTGAAGAGCTTTTCCGCTGCCATACTGCCTTGAACAGCTGATAAGCCCAGAAACTGCAGCAACTCATTGGATGAGGCAAATCCCTGCGCTAAAATTTTTTGCCAACTCACAAAGGCATCTCGCATTAATGATTCAAAATTGATAAACTGCGCGAACTCTAACGAAAATGCAACAAAATCTCAACTGTGGAGTACGAATGGCTATTTATAGCACCAATGAATTTAAAAATGGATTGAAAGTGATGGTGGACAGTGCGCCTTGCAGCATTGTTGACTGTGAATTTGTTAAACCCGGAAAAGGCCAGGCGTTTACCCGAGTAAAAATTCGGAATTTAAAAACAGGTCGAGTGGTTGAACGCACTTACAAATCAGGGGAAACCCTGCCATCTGCCGATGTGACAGATGTTGAAATGCAATACTTATATAACGATGGTGAACTTTGGCATTTCATGGTTCCTGATACTTTCGAGCAATATGCAATCGGAGAAGAGCCGCTGGAAGAAGCCAAACAATGGCTTAAAGAGCAGGATATTTGCATTGTCACCTTATGGAATAACGAGCCTATTCAGGTGACGCCTCCCAATTTTGTCGTCCTGACCATCACTGAAACCGATCCGGGTGTCCGTGGAGATACCTCTGGCGGTGGCGGCAAACCGGCAATCCTCGAAACGGGAGCGGTGGTGCGTGTTCCATTATTTATACAAACAGGTGAGCTGATTAAAGTGGATACCCGCAAAGGCGAATACGTTTCCCGCGCTAAAGAATAATACTTCCGCATTTAACCATCCTAAGAGCCTATGTACCCCGCATAAAGCGGGGTACATAGGCTCTTATAGCATGGTTAAATTTTGTAACCATCTCTAAGGGCTTATCCGAGGGATCCAGCATTGCTGCAGAAAGTCATCACTTTGACTTAATATGTTCCATGAGGTAAAATATTTGCTCTATTTAGCAAGCAAGTGAAAAAGATGAAGTATATTAAAGCAGCAGAGTGGGGAAATGCAGTTAAGCTATATAAGCCGAGAACCTATAAGCAGGCGGCAAATCAATTCAAAGCAATGCTTGATAAGCTAGAATCCGTAAAGAATCAATTGTCAGGACTCAATAAAAGGGTTCCGGATGCCTGGTATGAAGACTATGTAGCGGTGAGTGAACATTTACTGACTTCTTATTTTAATCTATACAAAAATGCAAGTTTTGTTAGTGAAGAATATGATCCTGTTTTGAATTTAATACGGCCCATTTCCAATATGCTGCTCAAGGCGGCCAAACGATTCGAGGGAAAAAACCCGAAACAGACCGATATCGCGCGAGTTATCACTCTTAGCGCTGCATTTTGTGAAGGCGCCAGTGGTAAAGCCTCTGAGAGTTGTGGCGAAGTGGAAGATATGGAGGGTAAATTGCTTCTGCTGAATAGCGCGCTAAAATGGGTGAATTATTCCATTGCTCTATTGGATGAGCATGGGATGAAGGTGGGTTTTAATGCCTTTCTGCTAAAACTTGAAATTTTACGCGATCGCTATGAGCTTTCAGAGGACAAACAAAATCTTTTGAGCATGCTTAAACTGATTGGAGAACGGAAGCTTCTTACAAAAACGGGCCTTAGTCCCGAACAACGATTGTACTTTTTTGCAGTAGGCCTGTGCGCGACCAAAGAATGTCCGGAAGAAAGACTAAGCCGTGCAATTGTTAAAGCAGCAATGAAATTCGCAAGTTCAGCTTCTTTCCCTGGCAAGGCCGATAATGAAAATGAAGCAGAGAGTTTAAAAGGTTGGCTGACTAGTTTTGAAAATGAACTTGCAGACAATCTGGAAAAATTTTCCGATGAAACCACCCAAACCATCCCTGCTGGCGCAGCTGAGGAAGAGGAAGAAGAAATTGAGCTGGTCATTGATCCGCGTCGATTTATTAGTACCAGACGCTTGGAGAAAATGTCTATTGAAGAAGAGGCTCCACAAGATTTGTTGGAGTTCGATCATGTTGATTTTGATTCGGATACTGACGAAGAAGAGGCAGACGATCCCATTTTTGAAGCAAAGAGAAGCAGCGAAACATCGGCATCTTCTGAAGATGTAGAAGAAGTGATTGTTATATTGGATGACGAAGAAGAAATAACCTTGACTATGAATAAGGATTCAGTCGGGAAAAAAAGAAAAGCGCCAGCCGAGAACGAAGGGACTTATCCAGAAGCCGACAGTGCGCCTGCCAATAAAAGAAGCAAAGAAATCGAAGTTGTTGAAGTAATTCTGGAAACACCTAATACAGATAGAGTTATAGAAGAAGAGGTGATTCTTTTTGCTGATAGTATATCAAGCATTCAAGCAAAGGATAATCAGCCCGTCTCAGTCCAGCAAGAATCGGACATCACCCCTTCGGCCGCATCCTCCAGTAGCGCTCAGGGATTTTTTGCCAGAAAGACTCCAAGCCCCGTTCCTCTTTCAGCCCCGGGCATCGGAATCAAAAAGCCTGATATTCAGCAAATGGGTCAGGCATTCATAAAGGTTTTAAACAGTTTTACTGCAAAAGATAAAATGTCATCCTTCAAGCCTATCATTTTATCGTTTATGGCTGATTTCATAGCGGATCCTGAGCAAACGAATCAGCCTGCTATCGCTTTATATTTGTACCGGCAGGTGCTGGCGATACATCCCAGAAACGATAAAATTCTCAATGCAATGCTCAAGCTGAGTGCGATGTATCATAAATTGTATAAAAATAAAAAGGATTATGAATGTGAGGCTGAAGATATTTATTCCCATACACTGGTTACATTGACTGCCAGGTTTAGCAAGTTGTTTGCAAATAAGCCGGAAGCTTTTAAAGCTCAAATTGAAAAATTATTAGAGCACTTGAAACACAAACTAAAAGCATGGGATAAGGTGTTTTCTGAAAGCGAACTGGATGAGCAGCTTATCAAAAAATTTGATGAAAAACTTAAGCAACCCTCTGCTGCAGATGCAATCAGTAGCTCGTTTCAGGTTTAATAATTCATACTAATAATAATCCCCGTTTGCAGCGGGGATTTTTTTGCAATCCCATGATTACTCATGACAGACACGATTGATAACCGGCTTGAAAAATAAAATATTTCAACACTTTGACTAAAATTAGCCCTCACGGTATAATGCTTGGTCTTTTATTGTAATAAGTGTGAGAAATGAAGAAATCTAAGACCAAATTAACTAAGGAAGCTATAGAAAATATCGCAAAAGTCCAGACCCTTTGCGCAATAATAACCGCTGAGTGTGAAAGGATTAAATATATTGAATATAATCCCCGCTCGTATGATGCCGCATGGGAAGGTTTGAAGGAGCCTATTGAAAATTTAAGAAAAGTCACTGACATCATTTATACTTTGAACTCTGATGACCTGCAAAAGAAGGTTAATGAAACCTGGTTGATGCTAGCTGAAAGGATGATCGACATTGCGGACTGGCATCTCTCCGACGTAAAAGGCGACATAGTTAGAGACGAGACTTCAAAAAACGTTAATATGGATACCGTTTCCCTGTGGAGAGATAGAGGTTTCGATTATATTGCCGATGCTTCTTTGCACATTCCGTTTTATCATCACTTTCTCGATATCAAAATAGCCTATCATCTCGCTGGCGATGACACGAAAACAGCCAGTCAATTCAGAAAAATAATTAGTATTTTAAAAAAACAAAACCTGTTGTCTCTTGAGAAAGCGACTGCGTCATTACATATGCCTTATTTGGTTGAACTTTTTGAAATTGCGCTTGATGTGAGCAGCGAAGCTAAACCTGGGGCTGAGCGTGATGGTCTAATGAAAAGCATTATGGCATTCGCTGACTCATCGATCCGTTATCCGAAAGGAACGACAGCTAAAGAAAAGAAAAAGCATGAGATCAGGTTTCACGAGTTTCGCGAATTGGTTGCTAAGCATGCATCAAATAAGAATAAGGGTCGATTGCAACTAATCTCATCCATGGAAAGTGCTGAAGATGAGCATAGTCAGACAGTTAATATCGACAGTGATGATGACACGGTAGTTCTGTACAGAGATGACGATTCTATGACTGAAGATGAGTTTGAATCCGAGTATACAGAAGCTGAAAGAATGCTGCAGAAAAAATATGATGCTAAAAAAAGAGGCCGCTCTATGGATAAAGAGCAAGAAGAGGCCCGCGCCAGCAAAAAAAGAGAAGCTCCGCATGCCCTTTCAGCGGTGACGGAGAACGGTTCTTTGCTGAATAGTTCTGATGCCGTAGATTTTCTGGTAGGATTAGCAGCGCCTGGCACTCCCAGCCGTACTATGCAGACCCATTCTCCGCAGAATCTGAACTCGCCGGCAAAAAACATTTCTACAAATCTTGATAATTTATTCTTTGGCGGAAGAAATAGATATACCCCATCGCCTTCTCCTGAGCAGCGAAACGAAAGAGCCCCCAAGGTAACTGATGTAACCCATGCACTGGTCAATGCCCTGGATCAGATAAAACACTATATTAAGCCTTATCAAACGAAAGCATTAGAGCATTTGGCCGATTCATTACGGACAAAGGATATCTCTTGCAGTGCGTTCTTATACCGACAGGCTTTGGCAATGGATTCCACGAATGATGGTTTATTAGAAAAGTATACATCCACTGTGGAGTCGGAGAAAGTGGTCGCTTGCATAAGCAAAGATAAAGCAGAAATTTTCAATAAAACACTTGAACGATTACCTGAGATGCTGAATGCTGCATTTGAGCAAAGATCAGGAGATGAATACAGGGTTTTTGTACTGAACTCTTTAAAATCAATGTCAGGTATATCACCAGACTTCTTTAAAGATTTGTCAGATAACTTTAATAATTATCTTGAACAAACCTGCAGTTCAGCCGCTATCCCTGCAATGTAATAACTTAATGCTGGAATTAATGATAATTCCAGCATTAACAAGTTACCAGCGAC